>JAKDZT010000027.1 GCA_030462125.1 Tetragenococcus sp. | reverse complement strand
AACTTGAAAAATTCTAAAATCCGTTGTCAACCGGAACATTCTCTAGACATTATTTATTGGTCAACCACCCTTATATTTTTGTTTTTAAGTTTAATATTTATTTTAGAACGAGCGGCCGTTCACTGGAAAAGTATGCTTTTTATCTTGATATTTTTGCTTCTTTTTTATTGCGGGCATCGCCGTGCGATTATTATTCATAAAAATGGTTTGCAAATCAATTATGCTCGCTTTTGGAAAACAGATTATTTTACTTTTTCAGACATTGACTTCATCCAAATTTCTGGCAACTTATTGATTATTAAAGTGAGAGGAAACGCACTAGAGCTAAGGTTAAAAAAGAAACAAGTTGAATTATTTCGTAAAAAACTACCAGAAAATGTGACTGTTGAGGTTGTTTAGTTGAAAGAAAGAAGGGAAGACTTGTGTTATCAGATATAGAAATTGCACAACAAAGTAAGCTGGCACCGATTGAACAAATTGCTGAAAAAATCGGAGTGACGCAAGACTCCATGGAATTATATGGGAAATACAAAGCCAAAATTAGTTTACCAGAAGACTCGAAAGCGTCTTGGGGGAAGTTGATTTTAGTCACTTCTATTAATCCTACACCAGCTGGAGAAGGCAAAACTACCGTTTCGATCGGTTTAGCAGATGGCTTAAACAAATTACATAAAAACCCTGTGTTGGCCTTAAGAGAACCTTCCTTAGGTCCAGTTATGGGATTAAAAGGTGGGGCAACAGGCGGTGGTTATTCACAAGTATTGCCTATGGAAGATATTAATTTACATTTTACAGGAGACATTCACGCCATTACGACCGCAAATAATGCTCTTTCTGCCTTAATTGATAATCATATCCATCAAGGAAACGAGTTAGGGATCGATCCGCAACAAGTTATTTGGAAAAGATCAATGGATTTAAACGACCGTGAATTACGCCATACAGTAGTGGGGTTAGGCAATAAAGCGCAAGGTGTTCCACGTCAAGATGGTTTTGATATAACGGTAGCTAGTGAGATTATGGCTGTTTTGTGTTTAGCTAGTGATTTAGCAGATTTAAAACGACGTTTAGCTCGAATTGTAATCGGTTATACTTATCAAAATGACGTGGTCACAGTCCATGATTTACAAGTTGAAGGAGCTTTGACTCTTTTATTAAAAGATGCCGTCAAACCCAATTTAGTCCAAACAATGGAACAAACCCCTGCTTTTATTCACGGAGGTCCTTTTGCTAATATTGCTCACGGCTGTAATAGCGTTGTGGCAACTAAGACCGCTCTGCGTTTAGGCGATTATGCGGTAACTGAAGCCGGTTTTGGCGCGGATTTAGGGGCTGAAAAGTTCCTAGACATTAAAGTACCTAATTTAGAAAAGGCACCAGATGCTGTGGTCATGGTGGCTACAGTGCGGGCTTTAAAACTGCATGGCGGGCAAGTTTCTGACCAATTGACCAGTGAAAATTTAACTGCTTTAGAAAAAGGATTTGCTAATTTAAAAAAACATATACAAAATATGAAAAATTATGGCATGCCCGTCATTGTAGCCATCAATGAATTTGACTCTGATCAAGAAAATGAGCTTTCTTTATTAGAAGAATTGTGTCGAAAAGAAGGCGTAACAGCTGTAAGAAGTTCAGCTTGGTCTAAGGGTGGAATCGGTGCGCAAGAGTTAGCTAGTACAGTCGTTGATACAATTGCAGAGAAAAAAGCGAACTATGAAGCGTTGTATCAAAATCAGCTACCGCTGGAAGATAAAATAAAAAAAGTCGCACAGAAAATTTATGGCGCTCGTGACGTTGTATTTGAAAAAAGAGCAAAAAAACAGTTAAAAGACTTTAAAGAGTTCGGTTGGGATCAGCTGCCAATTTGTATTGCAAAAACCCAATATTCTCTTTCCGATGATGCGAATTTGTTAGGTGTACCCACAGGTTTTGATCTTCACGTACGCGAAATGACACCCAAATTAGGCGCGGGTTTTCTGGTAGTATTGACTGGAAACGTATTAACGATGCCTGGTTTGCCCAAAAAGCCAGCTGCTCTAGATATGGATGTGGATGCTAAAGGAAATGTTCGTGGCTTATTTTAATAAAAAAGGAAGAGATTCGTTGATAAAGGAGGGAAAAATAAATGGGAGAACGAGCGGATACTTTTTTAAGCAGTTTTAATCGGATTGAAAAATGGCTGAATGATCAATTAGATAACCCACAAAATATGGGATTTAATCAGATGGTACGTCGCTTAAGCAACCGAGAAGAATTACCAGTAAAAACTTACGAAAATGATCTTTTACAAATTTCGCAGTTGCGTAATGCAATTGTCCATGAACAAATCGGCGAAGATTTCATAATTGCCGAGCCTAATCAATGGATTTTGGATCGTATCAAAAAAATTGAAACTGACTTAATACAGCCAGAAACGGTGATTCCACGTTTTGCTAAAAACGTAACTGGATTTGAACAAGATATTCCGATTATTGAATTATTAAAAATTGTGGCTGCTAAACGATATTCACAATTTCCGCTGTATAAAAAGGGCGATTTTCAAGGCTTAATTACCTTAAAAGCGTTAGGCTATTGGTTTGCTAAAGAAAGAGTAAAAGGGAAAATCGACTTGGAAAATCGTACGGCTAAAGATTTAATTGTTACTGATGGAAAACAAACAAATTTTGCTTTTGTAGGCAAAAATACGACGATTAATGAAGTGGAACAAAAATTTCATAATAATGGATTATTAGATGCAGTTTTTATTACTAAAGATGGTAATCCTAATGGAAATTTGCTAGGGATTGTGCGTCCCCGAGATATTTTTTAATACTTAAGGAAATGAGGAAAACAATTGGTAGCCATCTTTTTTTTACTAAGTGCGTTGGTCGTCGGGTTCGATCAATGGTTTAAATTTTGGGTTGTCACTAACTTAAGTCTGGGTCAAACACAAGAAATGATTGAACATTTTTTTTCCTTAACTTATGTCCAAAATACAGGCGCTGCTTGGAGTATTTTAGAAGGAAAAACGACTTTTTTTACCGTAATTACAGTTATTGCCGTCATTATGGTTACGTACTTAATGATTCGTTATCGCAATGATAGTAAATTTTTGACCTTGGGCCTTTCATTGGTATTGGCAGGGGCTATAGGAAATTTCATCGATCGCATTCGTTTAGGTTATGTGGTAGATATGGTGCAATTAGATTTTATGCAATTTCCTATTTTTAATATTGCTGACGCGTCTCTAGTGCTAGGTGTAGCTTTGATTTTTATTTATACAATATTTGAGGACCAATTGAAAGGAAAAAGTAATGACAGATAAAGTGGAAGGTACGATAAAAAATGAAGAGGGGCGGATCGATAAGGTACTCTCCGAAATACTAACTGACTATAGTCGCTCGCAAATTAAACAATGGGTAAAAGAAGGGCATGTTGTTGTAAATGGCCAAAAAGTCAAAGCAAACTATCAGGTAAGACCAAAGGACCATTTTGTTATTTATTTGCCAGAAGAAAAGCCACTTGAAGTAGAGGCTTGTGATATTCCTCTTGATATTGTTTACCAAGATCAGGATGTAGCGGTTGTCAATAAACCACAAGGGATGGTGGTTCATCCTTCCCATGGCCATCCTGATCACACCTTAGTGAACGCCTTATTATTTCATTTAGATCAACTATCGGGCATTAATGGGATCATTCGCCCTGGTATTGTTCATCGCATTGATAAGGATACCTCCGGACTCTTAATGGTCGCTAAAAATGATCGTAGTCACCAATCATTGGCAAAACAGCTGCAAGATAAAACAACTTTACGGGAGTATACCGCCTTAGTCCACGGCAGTATCTCGCACCAAAAAGGAACCATCACAGCGCCTATCGGGCGATCCAAAAGCAATCGTCAAATGCAGGATGTGGTGGATAACGGCAAATTTGCTGTCACTCATTTTACGGTTCTAGAACGATTTACTGATTTCACCTTGATTAAACTGCAGTTGGAAACGGGACGAACACATCAGATTCGTGTGCATATGAAGTACATTGGCTATCCTGTTGCGGGAGACCCGGTTTATGGCCCTAAAAAAACTCTTTCAGGCAATGGACAATTTCTACATGCAGGTCTTCTTGGCTTTACGCATCCCGCAAGCGGTGAATGGTTAACCTTTGAAGCGCCTTTACCTGAAGTCTTTAAAAAAACTTTGGAGAATTTACAAAAACCAATTGATTTTTAAATGCTTTAACTGTATAGTTGATATAATAAAAATTGAAAACCTACCTTTAAGTTTAGTCCCGTGAGGCTAAAAAGGAAGTGACAGACGAAAGCCTGCTGACCTGGATTCATTGTGGATTTTTAAGTCCTAACAGGTTTGTATAAGATTAGTGTATGTTCACTCCTGCCTCCTACGGGCAGGAGTTTTTTGCTGTGAATCACTACGATTTAGCGACTGGAGGGAGCTAAGAGTAGATGATGAACAGTACTAGGGCGAGCGAACGCGAGGCGTAGTAACCTTACTTTCGAATCACTGTGACTCAGCGACCAAAGGGAGCTGAGAACAGATCCTTCAAGGCCTTAGCGACTAGTCGCTTAGACCTTGATGAGATCGAAGCGTAAGCGAAGAGATGAACAGTACTAGGGCGAGCGCCAGCGAAGCGTAGTGTTCTTTAATTTGAAAAAAAGGAGGTAGTAATATGACAAAAAAAGAAGTGATTGATGAAGTTACCATGAAACGAGCACTGACTAGGATCACTTATGAAATCATCGAACGAAATTATGACATTGAACAATTGGTGTTAGTCGGCATAAAAACGAGAGGGATTTATATTGCTCGGCGCATTGCTGAGCGTTTGCAACAACTTGAAAATGTAGAAGTAGAAGTGGGTACTTTGGACATTACTTTGTATCGTGACGATCAAAAAAAGCTGATGGAACAACCAGAGATACACGATTCAGATATTCCATTCTCCCTGGAAGGAAAAGAAGTGATTGTCGTCGATGATGTGTTGTTTACCGGACGTACGATCCGAGCGGCACTGGATGCCATCATGGATTTTGGCCGTCCTCAAAAGATCGCATTAGCCGTTTTAGTTGATCGGGGGCATCGTGAGCTACCGATTCGTGCAGATTTTGTAGGTAAAAATATACCCACTTCTTCAGCAGAAGAAATTATTGTAGAAATGCGAGAAACAGATGATGCGGATCGTATCCTAATTAATAAAAACAAGGGAGAGTCATGATGGCAGACAAAAAAGAATTTCGTAATCCAGATGCAATTTTAGACATTAAGGATCGTCCTCGGTTATTGCCTTGGATAGGCCTTAGTTTGCAGCACTTATTTACCATGTTTGGTGCTACGGTCTTGGTCCCTATTTTAGTGGGGCTGGAGCCCAGCATTGCATTATTTAGTTCCGGTGTAGGCACTCTTTTATATATTCTTATAACAAAAGGAAGTGTTCCTGCTTATTTAGGCAGTAGCTTTGCCTTTATCACAGCGATTCAATCATTAATGGGAACAAGTGGTTATCCAGCAGTTGCGCAAGGAATTATTTATTCCGGGATTGTTTATGTGATTGTTGCTCTCATTATCGCAAAAGCAGGTTCTGATTGGATTGATGAAGTCTTACCGCCGATTGTTGTAGGCCCAGTGATTATGGTTATCGGACTGGGGTTAGCACAAAACGCGGCAGAAGATGCAATGTTTAACGAAGGTAGTTATGACGCGACTTTCTTTCTAGTTGCTCTGGTTACTTTAGGCATTACGATATTTTTCAATATGTATCTAAAAGGCTTTTTAAGCTTAATCCCGATTTTATTGGGTATCGTTGGAGGTTACTTGTTTGCTCTGGCGGTAGGTATCGTTGACTTGGAGCCAGTAAAAGAAGCAGCATGGTTGCAACTACCGGACTTTCAAGTGATGTTTGTCGACTATGATGTGCAATTTTCTCTGGCTGCGTTAATTAGTATGGCGCCTATTGCTTTTGTCACCATGACCGAACATATGGGCCATTTGATGGTATTAAGCAAAATTACGAAGCGTGACTTTTTTAAAACGCCTGGTTTGAAAAAGACCCTATTAGCGGATGGATTATCGACAATTATTGCTGGACTAGTTGGTGGGCCGCCTACCACAAGTTATGGTGAAAACATAGGTGTTTTAGCTATCACGAAGGTGCACAGTGTGTTTGTACTCGGAGGGGCTGCGACTTTTGCTATTTTATTTAGCTTTATTGGAAAAATCAGTAGTTTAATCTACAGCATCCCTACACCGGTCATCGGTGGGATTAGTTTCTTATTATTCGGTGTGATTGCTTCTAGTGGGTTGCGTATCTTAATTGACAACAAAATTGACTTTGATAAAAAACGTAACCTAGTCATTGCCGCAGCTATTTTAGTGATAGGTATCGGTGGTGCATATTTAAAAATTGGCAGTTTTGAGTTAACGAGTATGGCTTTAGCGACCGTTATCGGCATTTTATTGAATCTAATTTTACCAGTGAAGGCCAGAAGTGAAGAATAACAAGGGAGGCATTTTATGATCATACAGTCCGAACAAGTGAGTCTAAAACATTTATTGACCGTTGAAGCACTAACCGACCAGGAAGTGATGGGATTAATCCGACGAGGACAAGCGTTTAAACAAGGAGCTGTTTGGTTACCGGAGAAAAAGCAGTATTTTGCTGCTAATCTCTTTTTTGAAAATAGTACCAGAACACATAAAAGTTTTGAGATCGCGGAAAAAAAATTAGGCATTGATGTCATTGAATTTGAAGCTGCAACAAGTTCAGTGCAAAAGGGTGAAACCCTTTATGATACTGTCTTGACAATGTCGGCCATTGGTGTTGATTGTGTCGTTGTCCGCCATGGGGATGAAAACTATTATGATGAATTAATTCAAAGTCCCTCCATTCAATGTAGTGTCATTAATGGAGGTGACGGCAGCGGCCAGCACCCCACACAATGTTTATTGGATCTAACGACAATCTATGAAGAGTTTGGTACCTTCAAAGGATTAAATATAGCGATCGTCGGTGATATCACCCATTCACGAGTAGCTAAGTCAAATATGCAAATGCTCAATCGTTTAGGCGCTAACGTTTATTTCTCTGGGCCTAGACAATGGTATGATGAAACATTTGATGTTTATGGCACTTATTTACCACTAGATGAATTGATTGATAAAGTGGATGTCATGATGATGTTGCGCGTGCAACACGAGCGTCATGATCCTGATGAAAGTTTTTCCCAAGAAGAATATCACGAAAAATTTGGTTTAACGATCGAACGCGCGAAGCAAATGCAAAAGCATGCTGTTATCATGCATCCAGCGCCGGTCAATCGTGATGTTGAAATCGCGGATTCTTTGGTAGAAGGGTTGCAGTCAAGAATTGTTCAACAAATGACCAATGGCGTCTATGTAAGAATGGCGATTTTAGAAGCTATTTTACAAGGAAAAGCTTAATGATTTTGATAAAGGAGGAAAAAGCTTGAATCTGTTAATTAAAAATGGCCGTATTATCTCTTATGATAATCAATTAACGTCAGTACAGATTTGGATAAAAGATCAAGTGATCCATGCGATCGGTGTGCAGTTTGATGAACAAGCATTTGATCAAATCATTGATGCAAAAGGGCAATTAGTGACGCAAGGCTTGGTCGATGTTCATGTGCATCTTAGAGAACCTGGGTTTACTTATAAAGAAACGATTAAAACCGGAAGTCAAGCAGCGAGTCGGGGAGGTTTTACTACTATTTGTGCGATGCCTAACTTAGATCCGGTACCAGACACTGTTGAGCGTTTTAAACAAGTCCAAAATAACATTGAACAAGAGGCGGTGAATCATGTTTTGCAATATGCACCGATTACCAAAGGTTTGCGTAGTGAAGTTCTGGTTGACCAAGCTGGATTAAAAGAGGCGGGGGCTTTTGCTTTTACTAATGACGGTGTAGGTGTACAAACGGCTGGAATTATGTATTTAGCTATGAAAGAAGCGGCGCAAAATAAACAAGCGATTGTCGCTCATACAGAAGATGAATCTTTGCTTTTTAATGGCGTGATGCATCAAGGAAAAAAAGCTGAAGAATTAGGCTTACCTGGGATTATGAGCGCAACAGAATCCTCCCAGATTGCTCGCGATTTGCTTTTAGCTGAAGAAACCGGCGTCCATTATCATGTCTGCCATGTTTCTTCTAAAGAAAGTGTCCGCATTATTCGTCAAGCTAAAGAAGCAGGGGTCCACGTTACTTGTGAGGTTTGTCCGCACCATTTATTATTAGCAGATGATGATATCAAAGAAAACCATGGCTATTGGAAAATGAATCCACCACTACGTGCTAAAGAGGACCAAGCAGCTCTGATTGAGGGGCTGTTGGATGGGACGATTGATTGTATTGCGACAGATCATGCGCCCCACAGTTTTGCGGAAAAAAATCAGGATTTCTTAAAGTCTCCTTTCGGTATTGTGGGTTCAGAATATGCCTTTCAATTGATCTATACGACTTTCGTTAAAACAGGGATTTTCACTTTAGAACAAGTGATTCAATGGATGGCAATAAATCCAGCTGAAATTTTTGAACGGCCTGTTAATCGCCTAGATATCGGTGATCCAGCTGATTTAGCAGTATTTGATATTGACCATAGTTATACTGTTGATGAAAAGAAATTTTTATCCCAAGCAGAAAATACGCCATTTATAGGGAAGAAACTTTATGGCGATACTTTGTATACACTGGTTGACGGTCAAATGATCTGGCAAAATGAAGATAAAACTGATTCAGATATCGATAAATAAACAGGAGAAAAATATTAGAAGCGAGGAAAGATTAAAATGATTGAACGACCGATAATTGCTTTGGATTTTGACAGTAAAGCCGAAATTACGACTTTTTTAAATCAATTTCCCTCAGAGGAATCGCTTTTTGTCAAAGTTGGAATGGAAATTTTTTACCAAGAAGGTCCAGCCATTGTCGATTGGCTAAAAAAAGCTGGGCATAATATCTTTTTAGATCTTAAATTACACGATATTCCTAATACTGTAGAACGCTCAATGACAGGATTAGCTAAAATGGGCGTTGCGATTACCACTGTCCAAGCAGCAGGAGGACTAGAAATGATGCAACAGGCCAAAGAAGGACTAAAAAAAGGAACGGCTGTAGGAGAGTCTGTTCCGCAAGTCATTGCGGTGACACAGTTAACCTCAACCAGCCAAGAACAAATGCAAAAAGAACAATTAATACAAGCTACTTTAGAAGAAAGTGTGCTTCATTACGCCAAAATTGCGCAAGAAGCGGATTTAGATGGAGTCGTTTGTGCTGCTTGGGAAGCTAGCAAAATTCATGAGACAACAACACAAGATTTTATGTGTTTAACTCCCGGGATTCGACCACAAGGAAGTGCCGTAGATGACCAGAAACGAGTAGTGACACCGAATAAGGCACGAGCTTTAGGCTCTAGCGCTATTGTTGTCGGCCGGCCGATCACTTTAGCCAGTGATCCTTATAAAGCGTATCAAGAGATTAAAACAGATTGGAAGGAAGCGAACAAATGACTGAAGAAAGCACAATTGCGCAAGATTTATTAAACATTGAAGCGGTATTTTTAAACCCACACTCTCCCTTTACCTGGGCGAGTGGGATGAAAAGCCCCATTTATTGTGATAATCGCATTACGATGAGTTATCCTAAAGTAAGAAAAGCCATTGCTCATGGTTTAGCCAAAAAAATCCAGGAAAATTTCCCTGAAACAGAAGTGATCGCTGGTACAGCCACTGCAGGAATACCGCATGCCGCTTGGGTTGCTGAGATCTTAAACTTGCCGATGATTTATATTCGTAGTAAGAAAAAAGAGCATGGCAAAGCTAATCAAATTGAAGGAAAATTAGAAAAAGGACAAAAAGTTGTTATCATTGAAGACCTCATTTCGACGGGTAACAGTGTACTTGAAGCTTGTACTGCGGCAACAAACGAAGGCGCTGATGTCTTAGGCGTAGCGGCCATTTTCACTTACGAGTTACAAAGCGGGCAAGAAAATTTTGAAAGAAGTCAAGTTCCGCTAGTTACTTTAACGAATTATTCGACTTTAATTGACACAGCTTTAACCCAAAGTTATATTAGTGAAGACGAACTCCACTTATTACAAGCTTGGAAAAAAGACCCGGACCATTGGGGTTCAACTTAAAAATTAGAAGGAAAAGAGGACTTTTTTATGTCCCGTATTTGGGGTTATACAGGAAAGACAGGACCAGAATTTTGGGAGACGCTTTGTGAAGAGTTTTATACGGCCGCTCAGTTTCCTTGGCAATCACCAATCTCATTATATTATGAAGAAACGCAGCCTTTACATGAAACGATTGAATTTCGTTATGGCCCACAAGGTTTTTATGTTAAACGTGTCAATGACACCCTGCATTTTGAACCAGCAAATACAGTAAGTTTTACCGATTTTGCCGGTGATCGCTATTATTTAACAGACATTCATTTTCATATGCCTAGTGAGCATATGATTGCAGAAGAACAAATGCCCTTGGAATTTCATTTAGTACACAAAAATCAAGAAGGAAAGCCTTTAGTTTGTGCAGTTCTTTTTACTTTAGAAAAAAATAGTTCCAACCGATGCAATAATAAGTCTATTGAGCTAAAAAATAATGAGACAGAAAAACAGCTATTAGATCCAATGATTTTTTTACCTGCCAAGTCTGGCTATTTTCATTATGAAGGTTCTCTTACCACCCCGCCGACAGAAGGTCCGGTGCAATGGTTTGTTTTTGACCAAAAGGGAGTTATGAGCCGTTTTTTCATTGAACGTTTTAAAACGTCTTTATCACTTAACAACCGGCCTTTACAAGAGAAAAAACAACGATCGATTTACTATAAGGAATAAAATAATCCCCTAAAGCTCGCGAATAAAGCCAGCTTTAGGGGATTATTTTATTTCGCATTATTTTTTAAATCGTCAACATCTTTTTTACTAGGAGTAACGAAATAGGTCGTTTGATTTTCATAAACCACAAAACCCGGCTTGGCACCTTTAGGTTTTTTTACATGTTTTACTTGCACCATATCCACTGGAACCGAAGAAGAAAAGCGGTATTTGGAAAAGTAAGCAGCTAACATAGCAGCTTCTACAATGGTTTCTTCTGTAGGTTCAGGACTTTGAATAATCACGTGGGAACCCGGAATATTTTGAACATGTAGCCAGTAATGATTTTTTTTAGCCGTTTTCTGTGTTAAACGATCGTTTTGTAAGTTATTTTTACCCACTAAAATAGGAGTTCCATCACTTGCGATAAACCGTTCAGCTTGAGATTTCTTCTCTTGCTTTTTCTTCTTTTTATTCGTTGATTTGATATAACCCTGCGTTACTAATTCTTCTTTAATTAACTTTAAATCCGTTGGTGAAGCCAGTTCAATTTGTGACATAATGGATTGTAAGTAAGCTAGTTCATCTTTTGCTTCTTTGATTTGTTCTCCGACAACTTTCACCGCATTACGTAGTTTTTGATAACGTTGAAAATATTTTTGCGCGTTTTGACTGGGTGAAAGCGCAGGATCTAAAGGAATAGTTAGTGGTTTGTCTTCTTCATAATAATTAGGTAGTTCAACTTGTGTTTGGCCACGGGGCACTTGATTCATAAATGTCGTTAAGAGTTCTCCCTTTTGTCGAAATTCTTCTGCATTTTTAGAATCCGCTAGCGTCTTTTCCCGCTTTTTCAGTTTGGTTTGATTTCTTTTTATCTCATTTTCAACACGTTTAATTAAAAAGTTCCCTTGTTCTTTTACACGATCTCTTTCAGCCTTTTCCCAATAAAAGGCGTCGAGAAGATCGCTTAATGTGGAGTAAGTAGTTCGTTTTGTTTGTTGCTCTTCTAAATATCGGTAAAAAATCGGTGTAAAAAATTCCTTTTCTGCCGTACTTAGATAGGTCGGTTGTGTGTACTGGGTTAGTTCAGTGAAAAAGTTGTTCCAGACCGCCATTTTTTCATCCGGCTTTTCTTTTAGACGGAAGGCTAATTCATTCGCTGTGTCGCGACCTAAGCCTTGAAACTGGGCTTGCAAAGATTTTCCAGTCAAATCATCAAGGGTTGATAGGCGATCAAAGATTTGTGTGTCGTCTGCCTTGAAGGGATCTAATACCTCTTGTTTAGGCGGATCGATATAAGTTGCTCCGGGAAGTAAAGTACGATAAGTGTTTTGCGATAAACCAATATGTTTAATCGCGTCTAAAATTTTATCGTTGTCTTGGTTTAGCAATAGAATCGTACTATGACGCCCCATTAATTCAACGACTAATACAATATTTTCTAGATCACCAAGCTCATCACGATGGGAGAAAGTCAAATGGACGATTCGATCATTTTCTACTTGTTCAATGGATTGTAAGATAGCTCCCTCTAGATATTTTCTTAGCATCATGACAAAATTGGGAGGTGTTGCTGGATTATCGTATTGCATGGTGGTTAACTGAATACGTGCGTAGTTAGGATTGGCAGATAATAATAGTTTATGGTTTTGGCGTTTAGCACGTATAACTAATATGATTTCATGTTCGTAAGGTTGTTGGATTTTATGAACCCGACCATTTTGTAATTGTTCGGCTAATTCGTTTACTATCAAGTGGGTAAATATACCGTCAAATGACATGATATTCCCTCATTTCTTCAATTGGTCTTCATCCTGTTCTATTATAACGAATTATAGCAAAGAAAACAAAAATAATACGGAGTTTGGCGATCATGCTTGACGTCAGGGTTTGTTTCTTGCTAGTATAAATTACAATGACAAGGTTAAAGCAGGTGTAAAAGGGTCTATGATAAGTCGGTTGGTAAAAAAAACAAAGAATCGCTTAAAAAGCACATGGTCTAGTTTCGCTGACGCTATATATGCAAACAAAAAAAAGAGCATTGCAAGTGTACTTATCGCACTTTTAGTGGTGGTCGGTTTAACGTTTCTCGCGTTAACTATGAATACGAAAATACGAACTGCTCAAATTAATAATTTGGTGTATGAAGAACTTCCTACTGAAAAAATTGTCCCACTTTCTTATCGTCAGCAAGATGCAGTGATTAATGAAAAAAACGCTATTTCTGTGATGTTTGCTAAACCCAATCAATCGAATACCAGCCAAGTACTAAATATTGTTGATCAAAAAAATAACGAGTTAAATCGAAATTTTTATTATTATCCTATTGTTTACCAGGAAAATGAGATCGTGGATAGGTATGAAATAGATCCTAATGAAGTAACCTTTGTTTTCTTTCAAAATGGAACTGAAAAGAATCGATTTACTTTTAGCTCTATTGATGAACCAGAGAAAAATTTTATCCCAGAGCTAAATCGTTTGCCTATGTGGAATATTGAGGCCCAAGAAAATTAAACGAAGTCTAAAATTTACTTTGGTTATACTTTATAGTGAAGGAGTAATGCGCGTTTCTTATTTGGTAAGATTTTTTCCTACTTTCCACCAATACTTATAGTTATTGGAGGCACATCGCGGGAGTTATCACCAATAATTTATAGATTGGAGGCACATCAAAGGAGTTGCCCCCAATAATTTATCAATTGGAGCTACATCGTTAAATCTACCACCAATTTTTTTACAGATTGGAGTTACATTGCTTGATGTCCCACCAATAGCTTCGTTAGTCAAAAGCTAGGCGGCTACTTTTCCAAGCAAGGAGCATCAATTTTTACTTCCATTTATTAAAAAAAGAGTTGACGTGTCTATTTGAATCAGTTATGATAATTTCAAATTAATCGACAAGGAGGATCTATCATGCAAAATGTTTTTGTAAATAAACCAACACAAACATGGCAAAGCTGGTACAAAACGTTGTATTGATAGGTCTTTATTATCCTATAGATACAACTTTTTAGAAGAGCACTCTAAAGTTTTGTATCTATGCCAGTCTACATATATGAAGCTGCCGCATAGATAGATGTTCTATGCGGTTTTTGTTATTCAGACAATTGCCGCGAAGTCAATTGTCTTTTTTTATGGGATAAAAAAATTTTTGTAGTGTTCTTTTCATTCTTAGAACAATAGAAAAGAGGAAATTAAATGAAAAATAAAGGCCTTATTTTAACCGTTATTGTACTATTTGCGATATTAGTTATCACGTTTGTTTTTGAAATAGGGAAATCCAACTCAACCGAAGGAGCAAATACAGATGAAACAAATAAAACAGTAGGAATATTGCAATATGTTAGCCATCCAGCACTTAACGAGATCAGACGTGGAGTAGAAGACGGCTTAGAAGAATCAGGCTATACCCAAGGGGAAAACTTAACCATTGAATATCAAAATGGGCAAGCAGATCAAAGTAATTTAGATACTATGAGCCAACAAATCGTACAACAGGATCCGGATGCTTTAGTAGGAATTGCGACACCTGCTGCGCAAAGTTTAGCGAATACGACACAGGATATTCCTACAGTATTAGGGGCTATCACTGATCCAGTAGGAGCCAATTTGGTTGATGATATGCAAGAACCTGGTGGAAATATTACCGGGGTTTCGGATAAAGCACCGGTTGATCAACAGATGGAACTAGCTAAAGAAATACTACCGGAAACTCAAAAAGTTGGGATTTTGTATTCTTCCACCGAAGACAATTCCAAATACCAAGTAGCTGAAGCTACAGAAGAAGCAGAAAAAGCTGGTTTTGAAGTAGAGGATTATCCGGTTCCTTCGACCAATGAAATCACACAGACGGTACAGACAATGGGCGACGAAGTAGATATGATTTATGTTCCCTTAGATAATACTATTGCCAATGCAATGCCCACAGTAGTAAACGAAGCCAATAAAAAAGATATACCGATCATTCCTTCAGTAGACACGATGGTTGAACAAGGAGGGCTAGCTACTATTGGAGTGAATCAATATGATTTAGGTGTTAAATCAGGGGAAATGGTCGCAGATATTCTTGATGGCAACGCTGATCCTGCCACTACACCAATTTATACTTTTGATACCGGAGACGTTATTATTAACCAAGAACAAGCAGAAGAATTAGACATTGATTTACCAGAATCAGTTACAGAAGACGCCACTTATGTAGAGGAGGAAGACGAATGATCATTTCATCGATTGGACAAGGGTTATTATGGAGTGTACTTGGTTTGGGAATTTTTATGACCTATCGAATCTTAAATTTCCCTGATATGACAACAGAGGGATCTTTTCCCTTAGGTGGAGCTGTTTGTGTGACGGCCATCATTAATGGCTTTACGCCACTGGTCGCTACTTTTTTCGGGGTTTTAGCTGGGATGTGTGCCGGGCTGGTTACCGGTTTATTATACACTAAAGGAAAAATTCCAGTGATTCTATCTGGGATTCTTGTGATGTCGGCCTTAAACTCTGTGATGCTGTTTGTCATGCAGTCACCGAATTTATCTTTATTAAATCAATCCAATGTCTTGGATATCTTTACGGATATGGATTTGCCCCCTAATTTTGACATTGTCTTCCTTGGGTTATCAGTAGTTATCGTAATCATTGCAATATTGTTCTTTTTCTTTAGTACTGAATTTGGCCAAAGCTACATTGCTACAGGGGATAATGAAACCATGGCGAAGTCTCTAGGTATCAAAACAGACCGGATGAAAATTACCGGCATCATTCTGTCAAATGGCGTAATTGCTTTAGCAGGCGCATTAATTGCTCAAAGTGATGGTTATGCTGATGTGAATAAAGGAACAGGTGTTATCGTTATTGGACTCTCTTCGATTATCATTGGTGAAGTATTATATGGAGAACTGACCTTTTTTGAACGGTTAGTGGCTATCGTAATTGGTAGTATTATCTATCAGTTATTAATTTTGTTAATCATCCGTTTAGGATTTGATACCACTTATCTCAATTTATTCTCTTCTATCGTCTTAGCACTATGCTTGTTGATTCCGCAATTTAAAGAAAAACTGCAGCTTAAAACAGGTTTTGAAAAGGAGGGCCAAAAATGACAGTACTGGAAATGCGTAACGCAGCTAAATTAATTAATAATGGTCCTAAAGAAAAAAAGACTTTATTGAATCATATCGACCTTTCAATTCAGAAAAATGAATTTATTACTGTATTAGGCGGTAATGGAGCGGGGAAAAGTACCTTATTTAACACGATTTCTGGTACAATGCCTTTATCTTCTGGTAAAATTTTGATTGAAGACAAAGACGTGACCCAGCTATCAGAAGAAAACCGTGCACCTTATATTTCTCGTGTCTTTCAAGATCCTAAAATGGGAACGGCTCCGCGGATGACAGTCGCAGAAAATTTATTGTTAGCAAAAGGTCGCGGCAAAAAGCGCCATTTACGCTTGCGTCAATTAAAACAACATCAGGATAGTTTCTATCAATTAACAAAAGAAGTCGGCAACGGCTTGGAAAACCATCTGAATACCCCGGCAGGTAACCTATCGGGTGGACAAAGACAAGCTTTAAGTCTGTTAATGGCAACTATTCAGACACCCGAATTATTACTTTTAGATGAGCATACAGCAGCTCTTGATCCGAAAACGTCTAAGTTATTAATGAATATTACAGACAGACGGATCAAAGAACAACAGCTGACTTGTTTGATGATAACTCACCGCATGGAAGACGCACTGCAGTATGGAAATCGTATGGTTGTTATGCAAAAAGGTGAAATTATCCAAGATTTAAACGAGCAAGAAAAAGCACAGCTGACGATGCCTGATTTATTACAGTTTTTTGAAGAAATCAATTAAACATAAAAATTTGTGGACTTTTCTATACAAAACTCAATCTCAGTGCTATTCAAACATAGTAAATGTTTATCCGAAACCTAAATTTACTTAAAAACAATGCCGTTTGCATTGTTTTTTTGTTAAAATGTCTTTAAAATAGTTAATTCTTTTATTTTCCTTTTGTTTTATTAGATAAGTATTGTATGCTATTAAATGAATAACGGTTTGGGGGAAAACAAATGAGCCGGATGGATAGACACAGAAATGAAGAGGAAAAACCACGAACTTCTAAGAAAAATATTTTTGCTCGTAGACAACGTAAGGGAACAAGCGATGAAGATAGCTCTATGGAAGATTTTTCACAAAATTATCAAGATGACTGGCAACGACCTAATGATGATTATTATGAAGAAACAGATAGGATAAACGAGGATCGATACGCTCAAGTACCACCTCCTTCTGAAAAAAAGTCTAAAAAGAAGCCAAAAAAACCGCGTAAAAAAAAGAAACATCGCATTTTACGTTTTATTCTTACATTATTAATCTTACTTATTGCTTACTCCGGAATTTCGTTTTATTTAGGACAGAGAGTAGGAGCAAGCGAAGATAATGATGTACCAGAAGCAGAAACATTTAATGGTTTCTCAGATGATGACGCTCATAATATTTTACTAATCGGCAGTGACAGTCGGGGAGAAGAAAACGCTCGAGCAGATACGATTATGGTTTTACAACTTGATGGGCCAGCTAATAAGCCTAAATTAATCTCTTTTATGCGCGATACCTATGTTGATATACCAGGAGAAGGGGACAATAAAATTAATGCTTCTTATGCTTATGGGGGAGCAGATCTTGTACGTCAGACAATATCACAAAACTTTGGGATTGACTGTCAATATTATATGACACTAGATTTTCAAACCTTTGAAAAAGTGATCGATACTTTATTTTCCAATGGTGTCGATATTGATGCGGAAAAAGACATGAGCAAAAACTTAGAAGTACCGATCGAAAAAGGACCACAAAAAATGGATGGTCTGACATTACTACAATATGCCCGTTTTCGGATGGATGATGAAGGCGACTTTGGCCGTGTCCGTCGTCAACAACAAGTTATTTCCGCTATTTTTAGCGAGTTAAAAAATCCCATTTCGCTATTGAAATTACCTTATGCAGCCGGAAAAACCATGGGCTATTCTGCTAATGATGTTCCCATGACCTTTTTAGCTAAAAATATCCTTTCGATTTCTAAAGGTGCTGCAGGTGTCGATCGTTTGAGTGTGCCTGCGGATGATACTTGGAGTTATGGTCAAAGCTTTAATGGAGGCAGTGTTTTATTATTTGATCAGCAAGCAAACCAACAAGCCATTCAAAACTTTCTAGCAAAATAAAAACAAGTGCTTCCAAACAAACGACCACTTGTGCTATGATATATGTTGAAGTATGAAAAATGCTTGAAACGAGGAAAAAGGATGAAATTAGCAATTGTCACTGATAGTACGGCCTTCTTGCCTGAAAGGGTAAAGACGCACCCAGACCTATTTGTCATTCCCATTCCAGTTATTTTGGATGGCAAAGTTTACAATGAAGGCGTGGATATTAAAGCCGATGAATACTATAAATTAATGAAACAAAGTCAAGAGTTTCCCAAAACTTCGCAACCAACTTTTGGCGAGACTTTAGATCTATATAAAAGTTTAAAAGAAAAGGGATATGATACGATCTTAAGTATCCATTTATCCTCTGG
>JAKDZT010000161.1 GCA_030462125.1 Tetragenococcus sp. | reverse complement strand
TAACCATCGCTAGCAAACTGAATATAATTTGTTAGAAAAACGATCGTAACATTTTTATCAAAATTACGAACTTTTTTTGCTGCTGTCATGCCATCCATAATTGGCATTTCAATATCAAAATAAATTAAATCATAATTTCCACTATAATGATCGATAATTTCGATTCCATCATCATAACCAGAGACTTCTATGGACATCTGTTCTTTTGAACAATAATCGGTGATATATTTTTGCAATTTTAGTTGTTCGTCTTTGTTATCCTCGACTATTGCAATATGCATGTTCTCACTCCTTATTAAAAGTACGTAATTCTATTATAGATAAATTTTTAACAAAAAGCAAAGTTCCTTTTTTGTCGAACAAGTTATGAATAAAAAGAGACAAGTTATGTATGAAAGGTATGCGAGCGCTTTCTGCGATGCTAATATGACCTTATTAAAGGCGAAGGAGAGGTAGATACATTGAAACACGACGAAGTCATCAGTCAGTTAACTTTAGAACAAAAGGCTTCTTTAATGTCTGGCAAATCTACTTGGGAAACACAGGATATTGAGGAGCTTGTTCCGTCCCTATTTTTATCCGATGGTCCTCACGGGCTACGTAAACAACTAGGCGAGTCAGACCATCTTGGTTTAAATGAAAGTGTGCCTGCTACATGTTTTCCTACTGCAGCAACTCTTGCGAACAGTTGGGACGAGCAAATAGTGTATGAAGTTGGAACTTGTCTTGGCGAAGAAGCAAAAGCCAATGATGTACAAGTCATTTTAGGACCAGGCTTAAATATTAAGAAAAACCCTAAAGGGGGTCGTAATTTTGAGTACTATAGTGAAGACCCTTATTTAGCTGGGAAAATGGCGGCAGCAAGTATACGAGGAATCCAAAAAAACGGGACAATTGCCTCTCCCAAACATTTTGCGGTCAATAACCAAGAGTATCGTCGAATGGCTTCGGATTCGATTGTTGATCAAAGAGCTTTCCGTGAGTTATATACGACAAATTTTGAAATTGCGGTGAGAGAAGGAAACGCTAAATCAATTATGACTTCATATAACTTGATTAATGGGGTTTACGCCAACGAAAATAGAGACCTTTTGTATAAAATTTTACGTGAAGAATGGGGATTTGACGGTTTTGTCGTTACAGATTGGGGCGGAGATAATAACCATGTAGAAGGAGTGAAAAATGGTAGCAACCTTGCAATGCCAGGACAAGGGAAAAATGGTCCATTAGAAATTATCGAGGCTGTCAACAATGGACAACTTACTGAATACATTTTAGATGAACGGGTAGATGAATTACTAGATGTTATTTTTCAGTCGACCGCAACGGAAGAAAAGAGTGACTCTATCGATTGGGAAACTCACCATCAAGTAGCCAAAGAAGCAGCTATGCATAGTGCTGTTTTATTAAAAAATGAAAACGTCTTACCATTAAATAAGGAACAAAAAGTTGCTGTTATTGGTGATTTTGCTCAAAAGCCACGTTATCAAGGCGCAGGATCTTCGATTGTAAATTCTAAAAATCTCGAAAATACATTAGACTGTTTATCCAATTATCCTTTGAATGTAACAGGTTTTGCACAAGGTTATCAGCGTGATGGAAAAGCAAACCAAGGGATGATAGATGAAGCAGTTGGTTTAGCAGAAAAGAATGAGATCGTTTTATTATATGCAGGATTAACGGAAAATCTTGAGAGTGAAGGTATGGATCGTTCATCTATGGAAATACCGGATAATCAACAACAGCTATTAAAAGAATTAGCGAAAACCAATGCTAAGATAGTCATTATCCTGGCAGCAGGATCTGCGATTGAAATGCCATGGATAAATCAAGCAGACGCAATTTTACATGGTTACCTACCGGGTGAAGCAGGAGCAAGCGCCATGTTAGAAGTTATTTGTGGTAATTACAACCCAAGTGGGAAATTAAACGAAACTTATCCTGAGTCCTATGAAGATGTTCCGTTTGGTGAAGAGTTTCCCGAAGAAAATAGATACGCTTATTATAAAGATAGTCTATTTGTAGGCTACCGTTATTATGATACAGCACAAAAGAAAACGTTATTTCCTTTTGGCTACGGACTAAGCTATACCTCTTTTAACTATCAAGATTTACAAGTTCAAAGAGACGGAGTAAAAGTCACTCTTACAAATATAGGAGATATCTCAGGAGAAGAAGTTGTTCAGATGTATGTCGGTTGTTCACAAAGTCCATTATTGCGTCCCAAAAAAGAACTAAAAGGTTTTAAAAAAGTACAGTTGGCTCCTAAAGAGAGTAAGACAGTATTCATCCCTTTTGATGATAAAACGTTTCGTTATTATGATACAAAGCAACAAAAATGGGAAATTGAAAGTAACACTTATGAAATATTTATTGGAAGTCACTCTCAAGATGTACGTTTAAAAGATAGTATAGCTATTAGCGGAACGAATACAGTTAAACTATCCAATGTCCCTGAACATTATTTTAACGGAGAATTGTCTCTTGTTACTTTACAAGATTTTGAACAATTATATGGAAAAGAAGTTCCTAAAAATGACAATGACACAAAAGTTATTGCAGAGCTAAATAGAACGGCTATTATTGCTGATTTGAAGAATGCGAAAAATCCTTGTGCAAGGGGCGTATATCATGTATTAAATAGCTTGTTGAAAAAAAGTCAGAAAAAAGGTGAACCAGATTTAAATCTTTTATTTATTTACAATATGCCATTTCGCACCATGGCGAAAATGACAAATGGGATGGTGAATATGTCCATGGTTGATCATATTTTAACTATGGTAAATGGACATTTCTTTAAAGGCTGTTATCGATTGGTAAAAGAATATTTTAAGAATCAAAAACAACAAAAAGTGAGGCTCGTGTAATGAAAGGAAAGTCGTCAACTATGCAAAAAGACGGGAATGGGATTGTCGGGTTACTAAAGTCATTTAAGGATAAACACCCTGATATTTATGAATTTATTTTGTTTAATATTATGAGTAATGTTGCTACAATTACAAACTTTATTATGTTGTGGATTGGGACAGGCATTCTTTTTACACCATTTTCAGACATTGATTTCCATTGGTTTGTATTTGATTATAGTGCTGAAGAAGGAGGACTAGGAGCTTTTCTTAGTTTCCTATTAGCTTATGTTTGCGCACAAATTGTGAATTTTATTGTACAGAGAAAAATTGTATTTTCAGCGACTGTAAATATCATGAAAGTATTACCTTGGTATATTTTAACTATTACCGTGGCAGGGCTAATTTCGGTATGGTTGCCGCCTTATATTATTGCCCAATTAACACCATATGTAGGTGCATTTGCAGCAACTATTGCCAATGCAGTAAATATACTTGTCCAAGTATTAATTAATTATCCAATGATGAAATTCGTTATTATGAAAAAGGAGTAAGGAGTAGGGTTTCTTATGAAAACACTTAGTATCATCGTGCCATGTTACAACTCAGAGGAATATATGGAACGTTGTATAAATTCTTTGTTAATTGGAGGGGAATTAGTCGAAGTTATTGTTATTGACGATGGATCTACAGATCATACATTGCAAATTGCTGAATCATACGCTAAAAATTTTCCGTCTATCGTAAAAGTTGTTAGCCAGGCAAATGGTGGACATGGTCAGGCAATTAATACAGGTTTAGTTGCTGCAACTGGGAAATATGTAAAAGTAGTAGATAGTGATGATTGGTTAGATATGCAAGCTTACAACCAAGTGTTGGATTTTTTGCAAGAACAAGCGGAAGAGTTAGGAATTGATATGCTCATCAGTAACTATGTTTATGAAAAAGAGCAGGTAAAACATAAAAAAGTTATGCATTATCGTTCCTTTTTGCCGATTGAAAAGCCCTTTTCCTGGGATGAAGTAAAATTTCCTTCCGGTAAATACTTACTAATGCATTCGGTTATCTATCGGTTAGATCTATTAAAACAATTACAATTACAGCTACCTCAACACACATTTTACGTTGATAACTTATATGTTTTTAAACCACTACCGCTAGTAGAACGGATGTATTACTTAGATGTGAATTTGTATAAGTATTATATCGGACGTGAAGATCAGTCGGTGAACGAAAAAGTAATGATTGATAGAATCGATCAACAGATCACTATCAATAAACAACTTGTCGATTACTACGCGAATAATAAAAAGGTGGAGAAAAGTTTATTAGCTTATATGCGTAATTATCTTGAAATTATTACTACTATCTCATCCATCTTATTAATCAAAGAAGGTTCGAAAGAAAGTATAGAGAAAAAGAAAGAATTGTGGACTTTTATTAAAGAAAATGAACCGGATTTGTACAAGAACTTGAAGCATCGTTTCTTCGGAATCGGCGTCCATTTACCGGGAAGAATTGGACGTAAAACTGCTGTGGGCGTTTATCGCATGGCACAAAAAATTTACGGTTTTAATTAGTGATCGTTAGTCTATTCAAAAATACATAGCTTTGAGCAAATTTGTATTTTATAGAATAAGAGAACAACCATAGGTTTTATTTAAGTTTATTTTTTTGAG
>JAKDZT010000160.1 GCA_030462125.1 Tetragenococcus sp. | reverse complement strand
CTTGAATACTGTCTCTGGTCATTTATCAACATGACTTTTGTCACATTATTCGATTTTTACATCAAACTTAATGAAACGATTGTTGCTGCACTTGTTTGATGACTGCTTGGGTAAATTGACTTGTGGATGCTGTTCCTTTCAAATCGTGAGTAAAGTTTTCCGGCTTACTTAATACAACATCCAAAGCACGGCGTATATTATTACTTTCTGTCGTTTTATCTAAATAATCTAACATCATACAGCCACCTAAAATAATAGCAGTGGGATTAGCTAAATTTTTGCCGGCAATGTCTGGAGCAGACCCGTGAACAGCTTCAAAGATAGCCATATTGTCTCCTACATTCGCTCCTGGAACAAGACCTAATCCACCAATAAGACCAGCCATTTCATCCGATAAAATATCCCCATATAGATTTTCGGTTACCACAACGTCAAATTGATACGGATTGATCACTAATTGCATCGCCATATTATCTACTAATACTTCTTTAAATTCAATGGTTGGAAATTCAGCTGCAATTTCGCGGGCAATATCTAAAAATAGTCCATCAGAAAGCTTCATAATATTCGCTTTTGTTACAACAGTTACACTAGCACGGTTATGCTCTTTGGCATACTCAAATGCACGACGAATAATTCGCTCTGAGGATTTTCTAGTAATAATTTTTATACTATGCATTTCGTCGTCAGAAATTTTTTCTTCGATACCAGCATACAAGTCTTCGGTATTTTCTCTAAACAAAACTAAATCTAATTTTTTAAATAGTGTTTCCATGGCACCAATCGATTGTATCGGACGGATATTAGCATATAAATCGTATTTCTTCCGCAATGTCACATTTACGCTACGAAACCCTTTGCCAATGGGGGTAGTCATAGGCGCCTTTAAAGCCACTTTATTTTGTTCTAAACTTTTATATACCTTATCTGGAATAAGTGTTCCGGTTTCTTCATAAACTGTTTGTCCAGCACGGACAACATCCCATACAATATCTGCACCTGAGGCATTTATAATATCCATTGCACTTTGTGAGATCTCTTCCCCGATTCCGTCTCCAGTTATCATCGTTACTTTCATTTTTTATCCCTTTCTTGAATACTATTATTTTTTTCATTAAATATTTGTAGTTGCTACATAAAGCCAATCAAACGAAGCCAACCTGAACCAACAACCAACCAAATAAATAAGTAGAACAGTCCCATAATAAAGCTTATTTTCCACCATTCATTCTGCGTAACATAGCCTTCTCCAAAAAGGACAGCTGCAGGACCACTCGCATAATGCGTAGTTGATCCACAAATATTGGTAATGTAGGCAAGCATTAAAGCCGCATACAGCGGTGGCGCACCAGAAGCTAAAGCGACGCCTAAAAATGCTGGGTACATGGCTGTAACATGAGCGGTTAAGCTAGCAAAAAAGTAATGGGTATAAAAGAAAGCTAGGCAAAGTGTAACGAATATAGCCACCCAACCCCAGCCAGACACTGCTGAGGCAATCGCATCACTGAACCAAGGAATAAATCCTAGCTCGTTTAACTGCCCTGCCATCATAACTAAAATCGCAAACCAGATTAAAGTGTTCCAAGCTCCTTTTTCTTGAGTAATATCGTTCCATTCCAAGATTTTCAATAATAGTAGTAAAGAAACAGCTATCAATGCTACCGTCACAGCACTTAAGTCAATAAACTGTCCTGATACCCACAAAACAATAGCCAAGACAAAAATCCACGTCATATTTTTCTCATCAAAAGTCATTGGACCCATATCTCTTCGTTTTCCCTTAGCCCATTCAGGAGCTCCTGGTGTTTCCTTTATTTCTGGCGGGTAAATTTTAAATAAAATCAACGGGATAGAGATTAACGAAAGTAGGCCCGGAACTAAAGCGCCTAAAAACCAATTCATCCAAGTAATCTCAATTCCAAAACCAGCCGCCAGTTACTGTGCTAAGGGTTTAGTTGCGCCCGCTGTTAGAAACATGGTCGCCACAATTGTGTCCACATGATAAAGACAAGTGATTAAAAATGCCCCAATTTTCTTGCGAGTGCCATCTTGCGGTCTTGAATCATATGTATCTGCCAAACCTTGAACTATCGGCAACATAACGCCTCCGGTTCTTGCAGTACTACTAGGGATAGCCGGCCCAACCACAATATTTACGCCTGATATAGCATACACAAGCCCTAGTGTTTTCTTGCCAAATATTTCTATTCTATTAATGTATAGGCAATTCGAGTCCCTAAGCCTGTCTTTATGATTCCCTTGGACAGGAAAAAAGCTAAAACAATTAACCAAACGCTAGTCCCCGCAAAAGCATCTAAGGCCGTTTCTGTACTCAGCGGCCCTATAACTATCGTAATTGTTAAGCTGATTATCGCTATAGCGCCCATTGGCAACGGCTTTAAAATAATAGCTAAAATAGTGGTAATGAATATTGCTAACATATGCCACCCTTCAACTGGCACCTCTGCAGGTCTTCCCGGAAAGAACCAGATAATAACTCCAACCAATATAGGAATGAATAGGTTGATAAAAAACTGTCTGTTAAATTTTGATTCTGTCATTTCTCAAACCTTCTTTCGCCTAATTTTACTAAGTATCTCATGCTTTTTACTACGACGCTAAAAAAGTCTCAAAACTGTTCGTCCATTTGTCAACATAACTTTTATGTCACTTTTCGTAACTATCTCTATCTCTTTAAATCATGTTCCAGCGAATAAATAGCTATCTGCGTGCGATCTCGTAAATTTAGCTTATCTAAAATAATAGAAATCTGATTTTTTACCGTTCCTACAGATAAAAATAATTTTGCTGCAATTTCTTGATTATTCATTCCTTGTCCAATGCAAGCAATAATATCCAACTCACGTTTGGTCAGTGATTCATTTATCTCTAATTTTTCCGTTTGATCTTTCATTAAGGCAGGCATCACCTTTGCTGCGACATGATCTTCAATAACCAGTCCACCTGCTAGCGCACTTTTAATGGATCGATTCAAAACTTCTGCATCCCCATCTTTTAATAGATACCCATTTGCTTTATATTTTAATGCTTCTAATGCATATTCTTCATCATTAAATGTTGTTAACATCAGAATAATCACCTCAGGCCAACGTTCGCGAATTTTTCGTCCTGCTTCTAACCCATTCATTTCGGGCATGCGAATATCTAAAATAACAACATCAAAAGACTGCTTTTCACATAACGCGATCGCTTCTTTTCCGTTACTGGCTTCACCCGTTACCTGAAATTTTTCGTCTATTTCTATCATCAGTTTTAACCCTTGACGAACCAGTGTTTGATCTTCAGCAAGTAAAATATCAGTCATCGTTTTTCACCTCCAATGGAAATTGACCCATTACATGAAGTTCCCCTCCTAGCTGTCTTACCGTCAATCGTCCATCAATCTCAGATAAACGTTCTCGCATATTCGTCAAGCCGAATCCTTCTGTAATTGTAATTTTTTCTTTCAAAGGATGTGTGACTTGAAAACGTAGATCTCTTTGAGCAATAATTTGAAATTCTATAGCTGCTTGACGGCTCAAACTATGCCGCATCATATTGGTCAATGCTTCTTGAATCGAACGGTACAACGTAACGGATTGTTGGTTGGACAACACGATTCCCAAAACACCTGTTTTCATTGTGATAGCGACTCGAAGCTGGCTTTCAGATTCTAATTTTCGTATCAGCTGTATGACCGCTTGAAGGCCAGCAGTATCTTCTGTCTTAAATGTTTTAACTGCACTTCGCGTGTCTGCTAAACTATCTTGTGCAAGTGTTTTTAACTGCATAAATGTTTTTTGACTTTCACTATCTTTTGCCTGCAATCTCGCCGCTTCAAGTTGCATCGTCAAAGCAGTCAAACGATGGCCTACTGAATCATGGATTTCTCTGGCAATTTGATTTCTTTCTTCTTGTCTGGTAACCTTCTCCAAATCTCCTACTTGTCTCTTTGAAGCACGATATAGGCTATAAACAGATTCATACTTATCTTTATACCTTTCTTTTTCAACATCGGCTTGTTTCCAACTTATAACAAAAAAAGAAAAGAGAACAGAAGCCAATAATCCAATCAAAGCTAGCAACCATTCTTGATCAAGCAAAGGGGCCAAGACAATGATGAACGTCAGATACCCCAAATAGATAGATAATGACTTAGTAGATAAATAGATGCTGGCATATACGAGTAGAGTTCCAATGATTAGCCAAAGTAATAAAATATTTTCAAACATAGCTAAGACCAAAAGAGGTAATAAACACAAATCAATTATTTTATAGAGATTTTTTAAAATCGGGATGATGAAATAAAGAACAAAGAACAATGCGCTAAAAAGAAAAAAATTACTTGCGACACTCGTTGTGTATATTCCTAAAGCCCAAGTGATCAGCATCACGACCGAACTTATCCAAAAAAAGATCATCCTAGTCTCCTTTCTTTCCAAAAGCAATAAGAATGCGCTTTCCCAATAAGCTTGAATTTAATAAACTATTTCTAATCATTTTAGCAAACTATTGTACTATACCACCAGCTTTTTCTA
>JAKDZT010000159.1 GCA_030462125.1 Tetragenococcus sp. | reverse complement strand
AATGCAACTGTCGGTGATACTTTAGTAAAGTGTCTTAAAAGGGAACTCAGTAAAACTGAGGCTGCCCCCGCAACTGTATGTGTGGACAAAATAGTTAACCACTGTATCAAAGACTTTAATAGTCAAGATACGGGAAGGACTATAGTAGGATGAAGCACTAGCCAGGAGACCTGCCGCTTATTGCTGTTTCTATTTTTCGGGGAGGGAAAAGAAGGAATATCAGATAACTTACATAACAGGAGTTCTCTGCCGTTTTTCGTCTATCCTTCTGATAGACGATTTTTTATGAAAAAATAATTTGTTTATAATGGAGGAGTAAAAAAATGAGTGGAATAGATATTCTAACAGTTGTTAAAAGAGATGGTCGTCATGTTTCTTTTGATTCTAACAAAATACTGAATGCTCTAATCAGAGCAGAGAAACAAGTTCATTCTATTTCGGATTCCAATAGAATGAAAAAGTTAGAAAAAATAGTTATAGACATTAAAAATGAAATTTATAACCGTTTTAAAGAAAATATTAAAATTTATGAAATACAAAGCGTAGTAGAAGATATTCTAATTGATTATGGGGAAGGTGAATTAGCAGAAGAATATATTCAATACCGTGTTAAAAAAGATCGCGAGCGGAAAAATGCTAGAGACATAAACTACACAATCAATCAGTTGCTGGATAAAGATAAAAAGTTAGTTAATGAAAATGCGAATAAAGACAGCAATGTTTTTAATACTCAACGCGATTTAACAGCTGGAATTGTTGGTAAATCAATTGGATTAAAAATGTTGCCTAAACATGTTGCAAATGCTCATGAAAAAGGAGATATTCATTATCACGATTTAGACTACACCCCCTATTCGGCGATGACAAATTGCTGTTTAATTGATTTTGAAGGCATGTTTTCAAAAGGTTTTAAAATAGGAAATGCTGAAGTGGAAAGCCCTAAATCCATTCAAACAGCTGCTGCACAAACCGCTCAAATTATTGCGAATGTCGCATCGACACAATATGGGGGATGCAGTTTTGACCGAGTGGATGAGGTCCTTGCTCCTTATGCTCAGATAAATTATAAAAAAAACCAAGAACTTGCGGAGAAATGGATAGATGATCCGATAAAAAGAAAGAAATTTATTAAAGAACAAACAAAGAAAGATATTTATGATGCCATGCAAAGTTTGGAATATGAAATTAACACGTTATTTTCATCGCAAGGACAAACACCTTTCACGACTCTTGGTTTTGGCTTAGGAAAGAGTTGGATTGAACGTGAAATTCAAAAAGCGATTTTAACTGTTCGAATTAAAGGCCTTGGTAAAGAAAAAAGAACAGCTATTTTCCCTAAGCTGGTCTTCACTTTAAAGCGTGGACTCAACTTAAGAGAAGATGATCCTAATTACGATATTAAGGAACTGGCCCTGGAATGTTCGACTAAAAGAATGTACCCAGACGTTCTCAGTTATGACCAAATTGTTAAATTGACAGGTAGTTTCAAAACACCCATGGGTTGTCGTTCATTTTTACAAGGATGGACAGATGAAGATGGGAGGGAAGTTAACTCAGGGCGAATGAACTTAGGTGTTATTACCTTAAACTTGCCTAGAATCGCTTTAGAAAGTTCCGATAATTTCCAATCTTTTTGGAGACTTTTAGAAGAAAGATTAATGATTTTAAAAGATGGACTAGTGTATAAAGCACAACGTTGTAGAGAAGCTTCTGTTGAGAATGCCCCTATTCTTTATCAACATGGCGCTTTTGGAAAAAGACTAAAACCAGGAGAAAGGGTCGAGAAAGTCTTTGAAAAAAGGCGCGCAACGATATCTCTGGGTTATATTGGCTTGTATGAAACGGCTGCTGTTTATTACGGTCCGAATTGGGAGTCCAATTCTGAAGCGAAAGACTTTACTTTAGCTATCCTTAAAAAACTAAAAAAAGAAGCTGATCAATGGGCTGAAGAATTTGGATATCACTTTAGTGTCTATTCAACGCCAAGTGAAAGTTTAACCGATCGTTTTTGCCGCTTAGATCGAGAAAAGTTTGGTCTTCTTCATTCTATTACCGATAAAGATTATTATACAAATAGCTTTCATTATGATGTGCGCAAAAATCCAACCCCCTTCGAAAAAATTGAGTTTGAAAAAGACTATCCAAAATATTGTGCAGGAGGTTTTATTCATTATTGTGAGTATCCTAAATTACACACTAACCCGAAAGCTTTAGAGGCAGTGTGGGATTTTGCCTATGATCGAATCGGGTATTTAGGGACGAATACACCGATTGATCATTGTTATGAATGTGATTTTGATGGCGAGTTTTTACCGACAGAATTTGGATTTAAATGTCCAAATTGTGGGAATACTGACCCCAAAACTTGTGATGTCGTCAAGAGAACTTGCGGCTACCTTGGGAATCCACAGGAACGACCAATGGTTCATGGACGACATGAGGAAATTAAATCGCGTGTGAAGCACATGAAAGGAGAAGAGAGACTTGGTTAAACCAGATCCTAAAATATGGACTTCAGACAGATTCAGTGAAAATCGAATCGCAGATTACAAACCATTTAATTTTGTTGATGGCGAAGGGGTCCGATGTAGTCTGTATGTAAGTGGCTGTTTATTTGCTTGTAAGGGTTGTTATAATAAAAAAATCCAATCTTTTTCTTATGGTAAACCCTATACAAAAGAATTAGAAAATCGAATTATTGAAGATTTAAGGGAACCTTATTGTCAGGGGCTCACCTTATTAGGTGGTGAACCCTTTTTAAATACGAGTGTGACACTTCCATTAGTTAAAAAAATTAGAGAAGAATTTGGGCATACAAAAGATATCTGGTCGTGGACTGGATATATATGGGAAGAGTTAATGGAAGAGAGTTTAGATAAGATGAGACTTTTATCCTATCTAGATGTTTTAGTGGATGGGCGGTTTGAATTATCAAAACTTGATTTAAATTTACAATTTAGGGGCAGCTCGAATCAACGAATTATTGATGTTCCTAAATCTTTAAAAAGTGGAAATGTTATTTTATGGGAAAGAGGCATTGATCAATAAGAGAATTAGACATACTATTAAAGAAAAATATTAGAAAAATTAAAATTTAATCTGGAAGAAAATTTGATTATTGACCGTGCTCAAACGGTTATTGTAGCTGTATAATTGCGATTTTCTTGCTTCAACTCTTTGTTCCTTCACAGAAAAATTGTATATTTCGCTTTAATATATTTTACCAAACAGATAGCTAATCTGCTCGCCGAGTGTATTTTAATAGCATGGAATAAAATTCTATCTTAAATAAAAAATAAACATATTCGCATGAAAACAATACTATTCATCTAACTAATTTTTATTTATGATATAACTTTATCAATCATTGTGTGTAAAGATGAAAACATTTACATTCTGTAGGGCTATAATACATGTGTTACACAAAAGAATAAAAAAAGAGGAAGCTTCTGTTAAACTGTAATCACGACAAAGACAGAAAGGAAGCTTCCCCTAATGAGTATTATAACAGAAGAAATGAGATATCGTAAGAAAGTGGTTGAATATGCGACTAAACATAATAATAATGCCCTTGCTGCCCGTCGCTATTACACAAGTAGGATGCAGGTTAAAAGATGGCGGGATAAATACGACGGTAGCTGGAAGAGTCTAAAGAATAGAAGCCGGAGGCCTCATTCCCATCCAAATCAGCACACAGAAGCTGAACTTACTCTCATTCAGAAGACATACCAACGGTATGGCCATGAAGGACTGGCACAAGTGTTTGTTGAATGTAATAAAAGAGGATATAAGCGCAGCTACGATAGTATGTGTAAACAGATTCGCGATCGAAAGTGGAATAAAAAAAGGAAAGCAGCAAAGAGAAGATATCCAAAGTCAAAGTGGCGACCTGATCAAGTAACCTTCCCTGGTGAAAAGGTCCAAATTGATATTAAATATGTCCCGAGAGAATGCCTAGCCTTTGACAGTCATGGGATTCGTTATTATCAGATCACAGCGATTGATGAGTATTCTAGAAAGCGTCATTGTAAGATTGTTGATGAAAAATCGGTCACGCATACCGCACACTTTATGCTCATTCTTGAAAAAGAATTAGGATTTAAGATCCACACGGTTCAAACTGACAATGGACGTGAGTTTATCAATGACCGTGAGGTCACAAAGAAAGAGACGATTTTCGAGCAGACTCTTAAACATTTAGGTATTAAATATAAGAACACACGGCCTTATTCTCCTTGGCAGAATGGAAAAGTTGAACGAAGTCATCGTGAAGATCAAGAAAGATTCTATGATAAGCGAAGCTTTCAATCAGTTGAAGACATGCATAAACAACATAAAAGATATATGACGCGTGAAAATAATATCGCACGCAAGGTATTAAATTTTTTAAATCCCAATCAACTAGTAAAAAATTATTTTGCAGAAGTTGCTTGAGAGTTGTTCCTCAAGTTTTATTTTGAACAAGAATTCAAGCGTCCTTATTAACTGTTTGTGTAACATATGTTTGAAAACTCTAGAAATTTAACAAAATACCAAATATATTAAAC
>JAKDZT010000158.1 GCA_030462125.1 Tetragenococcus sp. | reverse complement strand
TCACGGGAATAATTCCGTATTGCATATAGGAAAAACCCAAAATAATAAAATTAATATAAAGGCTACACTTTATAATAATTCTTTGGTATTTTTTAATGAGGGATGTTCGTTTAATAAATCTCTGACCCTTATTGCCTCTGAAGCGAAGGATATCATTATTGGGAGAGATGTAATGTTTTCTTCAGGGATTTGGATCCGTAATTCTGATGTTCATATGGTATATGACGAAAATCAACGAAGGATTAATGAGAGTCAAAATATTCTTATCGGTGATCATGTATGGATCGGACAAGACGTTTCAATTTTAAAAGGTTCTTACATTGGCTCTGGTTCAATTATAGGGTTAGGATCGGTTGTTGCTAAAAAAATAAAAACGAATAGTACCAATGCAGGGAACCCAGTAAAAAGAATAAGGGAAAATATTTTTTGGGATAGACAGTCCTCTCACTTTTTTACTGAAGAGGATACCAAACAAAATAGGATATATATGAAGGATTCTTCATCCTATTTCTTTAACAGCCCTGAAAATCTGCAAAAATGGCAAGACATTATTAAAACAAGAACTCCTTTTACTAATAAAGCTGAAATCGAAGCTTTTATAAAAAAGATTATGAATTTGGAACCATTAGTTATATTGGGGTAATTTTTTTATTTATAAGAAGAGGCTCAGTTAACTTTAGAGGGGGAATGACAGTGAATAATATAAAATACCTAGTTGAAGGAAATAATCTATCGATTGCATTTACAAGTAAAAGTTCAGCTTATGATTACACAATCTCTTTAGTACGAGGAGACACGCAATTTTACTTTCAGCCTGTAATATATGAAAAATACGAAGACCACGCTTTTTATAAATTTTCTTGTTCTTTAGCTGATTTTGCTACATTTTTGCAAGAACAAGATAAGTATGAAAACGTTGCTTTATCAGATGAAAATAATATGGATAGTGCAAATGATGAGGAGGAAAATGATCTAGAAGCGCGTTCTTATAAATTTACTATGATAGCTCAGTATCTAAAATATAATAAAAATTCAGACATAGTGAAGCATGTTAAAAAAAATGTGAAGTTAACTAAGAAAAAATGGTCACTGTCCAACTTAAAACATGTAAATAATGAATAAAACAATTTGTTTTTCATCCCTTATGTTACCAAAAAAGGGGCTTTAGCTCTTTTAGTGAATAAAGAACTTGGTAATGCTCAGTATTATATGAGAAAAACGATTTCCAAAATTAAGATCACAGAAAAAGAACTGACAATGCAAGGAAATTTAACGACTCGTTTTTTTGATATCGATCATGGAGAAATTCAATTGGTTGAAAGAGGTGGTGATCAATCCATCAGTTTTCCTGTTTCAATTGTTCAAAATGAGAATCAAAAAGAAAATGCTTTTGCGCGTAGGCACCATTTTAAATGGCGCTTACCTATAATAGAAATAAAAGAATATCTGGAAAATTTATCAAAAACGGAAGAGTTAAGTATCGATTTTTTCTTTGTTTTAACATTAAAAGAAACTGATCATCCGGTAAAATTTCGTGTAGGTAATCCAAGATTTCTTACGAATTATTTCATGAAGGGCGAAATGGCTATTTTCTCGGAAAAAACGAATAAATGGCTTTCAGCTGTGCCCTATTTTACTATCAAAGGAGTTAACTTATCGCTCACTTATAACCAGTATGAAAAAGAGGCCTATGATTATTTTCGTCAACACAAAAATAATTGGAAAAGTGTGAAAAAACAAGCTAAAGGTCGTTCTGTATGGATTGTAGGGGAAAGGTCTTATAAAGCTCAAGATAATGGTTACCATTTTTTTAAATATTTGCGTACCGTTCATCCTGAAATAGACGCTTATTATGTAATTCAGAAAGATTCACCAGAACGTAAGCATGTAGAACCCTTTGGTAATGTTATTGATTTTGGCTCTAAAGAACATTTTGAAAAGGTAATACAAGCTGATTACATTTGTGGTACGCATCACCCTGATTCCTTGTATCCAATTCGCAGTAAAGAATATATGAAGAATATTTCAGCTAAAAAGATTTTTTTACAACACGGTGTATTTGGAACAAAAAATATTACTCCTATTTACGCAAAATGGGTGAATGAATTTTATACGGATTTATTTATAACAAGTTCTGAAAAAGAACGACAAATTGCCATTGTTGATATGGGATATCGGGATGAAGAGGTGGTAGCTACTGGATTATCTCGCTTTGCTACGTTATTTAAAGACGATCTTCCATTAAAACGACAAATTCTGATTATTCCTACATGGCGCGATTGGATAACTAATAACCAAATTTTTGAAGAAAGTGACTATTTTAGACGTTATGAAGAATTGCTCTTTGACCCACGTTTAAAAGCTTTTGCAGAGAAATACAATATGGAATTAATTTTTTGTCTTCATCCTAATATGCAAGATTATGTCAGTTACTTTGAAAACGCGCCTGTGACAGTTGTCAAACAAGGAAATTATGATGTTCAAGATCTAATTAAAGAAAGCATGGTTATGTTAACCGATTATTCTAGCGTTGCTTTTGATTTTAGTTTCTTACATAAACCCGTTGTCTATTATCAATTTGATCGTAATCGTTTTTTGGGAAAAAATCCGTCTCATTTGGATTTGGACAGTGAATTGCCTGGTGATATTGCGTTTGATGAGGACCAAGTAATTGAAGATTTGTTTAAAATAGGGGAAAACAACTTCAAAATGAAAGAGGAATATATCGAAAAAGCTGACGAGTTCATCAAATTTCGTGATCGTAATTCAAACGATCGTATATTTGAAGCAATTCAAAATATCCCCGAAAAAAATAAAGTCAAAAAATTCCTAAGAGATGATCCATTAGCTTTAAAAGTCTATTCTCGTTTCAGACGCTCTCAATATTATTTTCCAACCATGAAAATTTTTTATAAAATGTTGCGTTATTTTGGAACGACAAACGATAGACAAATTGTGTTTGAAAGTGGTGTTGGTAAAAGATACGAAGATAGTCCACGTATGATTTACGAAAAGATGATAGCTAACGGTGAAGATTTTGATTATGTTTGGATTATGAACAATCGAGCACCGTTGAAAGTAAACCCCAATACCAAAATTATTAAACGTCTGTCGCCAAGTTTTTATAAATATCTAGCTACTAGTAAATATTGGGTGAATAACCAAAATTTCCCGACTTATTTGACGAAACCCAAAAAAACTCAGTATTTACAAACCTGGCATGGCACACCTTTGAAGAAAATGCAGCATGATCAAGAACAAATTGCTGGAAGAGATGAAGGGTATTTAGCTCGCGTGACGCATGCAAAAAATCAATGGAGCGCCTTGGTATCTCCTTCGCCATACGCTACAAAAGCTTTTCGTTCTGCTTTTCAATATAACGGGCCTGTGCTAGAACTAGGTTACCCGCGGAATGATATCTTTTATACCGCTGATTTAGACAAAAGAAAAGAGGACATCAAACGCAAGCTAAATATTCCGGAAGATAAAAAAGTGATTCTCTATGCGCCGACTTTTCGTGATAATCAAAAAATGGGAAAGAAGTTTATTATGAAAAATAAAATAAACTTCCGTATTTTTGAGCGTCGTTTAGGTGAAGACTACGTTTTATTAATCAGGGAACATGTAGTCGTGGCCAATAAATTAAAAATACCTGAAGAATTTCGCCATAATATTATTAATGTTTCCAAGTACCCTGATATTCAAGAGTTAATGATAGCCTCTGATATGTTGGTCACAGATTATTCTTCTGTGATGTTTGATTATCTGAATACGAATAAGCCAATTTACTTTTATTGTTATGACTTGGATGAATATGGTGATATGCGCGGTTTTTACTTTGATCTTGCAGAAGAAGCTCCCGGTCCTATTGTTAAAAATACTTCTAATTTATTCCGAGCGATCACTAAAGGCGATCAATATTGGGAGGATTATGGTGAAAAATACCAAGCATTTCAAAATCGGTTTGCACCTTTGGATGGTCCAAATCGAGCAGAAAAAGTTTATAAAGAGTTCTTTAAAAAGTGATTAAAAATCTTTTTACGGTTTTTTGTTCACCTTATTACCCGAGAATTTAAACGTGAATGACAAAGGAGAATTATAAGTGGAAGCTTTGGGAAAAACAGACATAAAAAATCAGGCTAAAAGACGCTCATCGAAGAAAAAGATGATTATTGCGATCTTTATTTTCGCGCTAGTGTCTTTTTTAATGATATCACCTCAACTTTACAAGCATAGTCTTATACTTGGAAACGATATGATGTTTCATTTTAATCGTTTTTATGAAGCTTATATGCAAATAAAGTCGGGGGATTTTAATTACTTTCAATCAATTTTTGGTTTTGACCAATCCGGTAGAATTGTCAACGCTCTTTATGGTCCTGATTTTGCTTATTTACAAGGTTTATTAATGTTTTTGACAAAAAATTGGTTTCGCTATCAACTGTTGTCCTCTTTTCTTTGCTTTTTTATTGCTGGTATAGCTATGTTTTCCTTGACTAGGAAAGCAAAGCTTAGTTATAAGTCTTCTATCTTTATTTCTTTACTTTATATGAGTA
>JAKDZT010000157.1 GCA_030462125.1 Tetragenococcus sp. | reverse complement strand
TCTATTATTATTTGACTTTATTCTTTACCAACGTTGTTTGACAGAGAACCACAAATGGGCCAAGTACCCAAAATGTATACCGCACTTTTAAAGAAGACGATTTCTACGGTCATAAAAAGAGTGAAAGGCAATTGTTTAATAGAAGCTATGCCGGAGGGGTATCTAAATTATACGCAAAATCATCAAGCAATCGAAACGTTAATATATCATTTAGAGCTAAGTTATGAAATTACTCTGAGTCAAAATGAAAAAGATTTTATTTGCTTTCCATTGAGTCTTAGTTCAAATGAATTAAAAAATATACAGGATATTAATGAAAAAGAATTAGAAGCGTACTTTGAAAAGATGATGGACTACATTCATAAAACTTTAGTAGTTGATCTAGATGAAAAGAAACTTTTTATTGATATGAAATATCATTTGATGTACTTGATTAATCGATTATTGTTCCGTTTTGAAGTGCAAGATTTGTTTTATGGAGAAGTTGAAAAACAATATCCTTTTGCTTATGAATTGGCAAAGGTGGGGTTATCCAGATTGGAAAATGAACTAAATCGAAATGCTTCATCCGTTGAAATTAGTTATTTAGCTTTATATTTTGAATTAGCGATACGTAAGCAAACAGATAAAACGGTACAAAAAGAAATTGCGATTGTTTGTAGTACAGGTAGAGGAACTGCGTTAATTATTCAAAGACAAATTGAAAAAGTTGTGGGTTCTGAGATTAAAATTACACATTATTCTGAAGAGGAATATAAGAAACAAGACCTTAATCAATACTTTGCGATATTTTCAACTATTCCTTTAAAAAATGTTGATCAAAGTACTCCGGTCATCCAATTGTCCAATTTATTTAATACTGAATGGTTACGAGATGAATGGGAAAGGGTAAATGAAATTCACTCTAAAAGCTTTGAAAATATTATTTTTCGTTTTACCAAATTGGATCACCAAAAAACGTATGATACAAACTTAAAACAGATGATCCGAGAATTAACTTTAGAAAAAATGGTAGACGCGCAATTCGAACAACGTGTATTTGAACGAGAAGATAAACATACAACGATTTACGAAGCAGGCGTGGCTTTTCCTCATACGATTAATAAAGCATCTGACCAAGTGATTTTATCTTTAGGTGTATTTCAAAAAGAAGCATTAAAGACACCTGCTGGAAAAGTCGAATTGATATTATTATTAGCGATTCCTGAGACTTTGTCAGAAAACGATGAATCGGAGCTATTGAAATTATATGATTTTGTTTTTGCTTTTGTAGGTAATCAACAATTACGTAAAGAACTTTGTCACTTAGACAATGTATTTGAATTAAAGACTTGGATGAAAAGGAGGTTTTTGTCGTGAGTTTTATCTTTGTTTTTGGCTTTTTTGCAATAGCAGCTTATCTTTTACAAGCTATTTTAGGATTTCAACAAATTAAACATTTCAATAATATTTATCAATCGTTACGAAAAAAGGGAAAAGTGGCAATTGGTCGAAGAAAAGGGAAATTTAAAGCAGGAACACTTATTTTATTTGCTGTAACGGATAAAGGACAAATTTTGGATGCTAGAAAGATGCAAGGAGTTACAGTTTTGGCTAAATTTCATTCCATGCCTCAATATATAGGCGAGGACATTCACTATTTAGATAAGTACAACTCTTTAGTCAGGAAAGAAAATAAATTATTGCAACAGGCCATGGAAAATGCTAGAGAGGTTTTTCTACGAGTTGAAGTAGGAAATTATCAAGAAGAAAAACCAATGTCGCCTGTGGGTATTGCCGTGAATCAACTTCAATTATGGAAAAACCAAATTAAACTAAAATGGAGAAGGAGTGTGTAATGATGAATTATGTAACAAATTTTGCCGAAGGATTTATGAATTTATTTGAAACAGGGGCAGAGACTTTCATTGATTGGATGAGTAGTATTGTGCCTCTTGTTTTGATGCTATTAGTGGCTATGAATACCATCATTGCCTTTTTAGGCGAAGAACGCGTAACTAAATTAGCTAGAGTATCTTCAAAAAATGTTGTGACTCGTTATATGATTTTACCTTTTATTTCGGCATTTATGCTAGGAAACCCGATGTCATTTACTTTGGCTCGCTTTTTACCTGAATATTACAAACCTAGTTATTTTGCTTCACAGGCACAATTTTGTCATACCAGTAACGGTGTATTTCCTCACATTAATCCAGGAGAATTGTTTATCTGGATGGGAATTGCTCAAGGGATCGAACAATTAGGTCTTAACACTATGGATTTAGCAATCCGTTATCTACTGGTAGGACTTGTTATGAACTTTATCGGTGGCTGGGTTACTGATTACACCACTGCGTTTGTTTGCAAACAGCAAGGGATCACACTTAATAAAAAAGCAAGTACAGTTGTGGAATAAGGAGGGGTAAAAATGGCTTACAATAGTATAAAAGTAGTTAAAGGAAACGGCGGATATGGCGGGCCGTTAGTTATTACGCCTACAGAAGAAAAACATAAATTTATTTACGTAACTGGTGGAGGAGAAAAACCGGAGATCGTTGATAAAATTGCTGAATTAACTGGAATGGAAGCTGTAAATGGCTTTAAAACATCTATTCCAGATGAAGAAATTGCTTTGGCAATTATTGATTGTGGAGGTACTTTGAGATGCGGAATCTATCCTAAAAAGGGCATCCCTACCATTAATATTGTTGCGACTGGGAAAAGCGGTCCGTTAGCTCAATATATTACCGAGGATATTTATGTGTCAGCTGTAGGCAACAAACAAATCCAACTAGCTTCTGATGAAGAAATAGACACTACTGCAACTGTATCAGAGGCTTCCAATACTAAAGATAATACAGAAACCAAGTATGATACTAGTAAAAAAATTACTGAACAAAAAGCAGAACAGCAAAGTTTTATCGCTAAAATTGGAATGGGTGCCGGGAAAGTTATTGCAACCTTTAATCAAGCAGCCCGTGATAGTGTTCAAACAATGTTGAATACCGTCATTCCTTTCATGGCGTTTGTATCTTTGCTGATTGGTGTTATTCAAGGATCTGGGATTGGAGATTGGATTGCTACAATCATGGCACCACTTGCTGGTAATGTATTTGGGTTAATTATTATGGGATTTATTTGTTCTTTGCCGTTTTTATCTCCGCTGTTAGGGCCTGGGGGCGTCATCGGACAAGTTATCGGTACACTAATTGGGGTGGAAATTGGAAAAGGAAATATCCCACCACAGTTTGCTTTACCAGCACTATTTGCGATCAATACCCAAAACGCTTGTGACTTCATTCCAGTGGGGTTGGGCTTAGAAGAAGCTGAATCTGAAACAGTTGAAGTAGGCGTTCCTTCTGTATTGTATTCTCGCTTTTTAAATGGTGTGCCTCGTGTAATTGTCGCTTGGTTAGCAAGTTTTGGTTTATATAATTAAACGTTGATTTTTAGGAGGATTTAGTAATGACAGTATTTGAAACAGAAATTATTTCTATTGGTTCTGAGGCGGAACTATTTAAAGATGAAAAGATGTTGATTTTATTTGGTAAGAACGCACCTGATACGCTAAAAGATTATTGTTATAATATCAAAGTAAATCCAGTAAATGGTTCTATTACCACAGACGCTACATTAATGATCGGGGATGCTGCTTTTAAAATTACCTCAGTAGGTGACGTTGTGCAAAAAAACCTGGAAGACTTGGGTCATATTACGATTAAATTTGATGGCTCAACCATTCCTGAATTACCGGGCACACTGTATGTAGAAGACAAAGAATTGCCAGAATTAGCTATAGGTACATCTGTAATCATTCAGTAAGTGAAAAAGTCTGGACAATTTTTTGTTCAGACTTTAAAATTATAAGGAGTGAGTTTTTGTGAAATTTATGTTAGATACGATCAATCTTGAAAAAATTGATTATTATCAATCTGTCTTGCCATTGGCCGGTGTAACTTCTAACCCTTCGATTATAAAAAAGGAAGGAAAAATTGATTTTTATGCACACTTGAAAAAAATCAAAAAAATCATCGGCTCGGCGGAATTACATGTACAAGTAGTCGGCGAATTGCAAGAAGACATTGAAAAAGACGCGCAAGCCATTGTCGATGTTCTAGGCAAGGAAACTTTTATTAAAATCCCCGTGAATGATGAAGGCTTAGCTGCAATGAAAAATTTAAAAAGTAAAGGATTTAAGGTAACTGCAACAGCGATTTATACTGAATTTCAAGGTTATTTAGCTATTGCTGCTGGAGCTGACTACCTAGCGCCTTATTATAACCGGATGGAAAACTTAAATATAGATGCAGCGGATGCTATTGGTGCAATGGTGGAGGAAATTAAAAGAACTTCTGCCACTAGTGAAATATTAGCTGCAAGTTTTAAAAATGTGGGACAGGTTAATCAAGCTTGCCGTAGCGGTGCACAAGCTATTACTGCTAGTCCAGATATTTTTGGCCAAGCATTAGAAATGCCGGCCATTCAAAAAGCTGTAACTGATTTTCGTGATGACTGGCGTGATATCTTTAGTACCGAAAAAATTTATGAACTTTAGGAGAAATAATGAATACTTTTATATT
>JAKDZT010000026.1 GCA_030462125.1 Tetragenococcus sp. | reverse complement strand
ATCCAACTGATTTTTGGTTATACTTAATTTCAACTACACTACCAGAAGAAGCTGCAAAATTTAGAAATTATCGCCTATAAAAAATAAACAAATATAAGAAACCATCTTTACTAATTAACCGAGTAATACCCAGAGTGATGGTTTCTTTTTCTATGTCTAACCCAACCTATCTTTCTATGTACAAACTTAGTGATTTTGCTTATTAACTCAAACGAATATAATTTCTATATTGCTGCCTTTGAATAATCATGCTCTTTTTAACACGGTCCTTTTATTCTGTATATGCAAAAATATTTACCGCCTATTTCTATTCCCTTAACCGTTAACAATTTTTGGGTAACTCTTCTCTTTAAAAAAGTAGCCAACGTTTTTAACATACACTATTTCAAAGGTACGAAAAAAGCAGAAAATCTACTATTTCCTACCTTTGTCTAACTATTTTAATCTCTCATGCCTAAAATTCTCAATTGTTTCCTCTTCTTTAAAAATATGCACGAACTTAACGATATTTTCACTTCTTAGGTTATTTTGATTTTTTCCTTTCTTAAACTCATTATTTGCATCAATAAAAAGTATATCTTTGTCATTTTTATTCTGCTTAAAAATTAAGTCAGCTAGAAATTGATAGTAAGTTATTCTTTATAATCGTTAGTCTCCTTTAATTCTTCTATTTTATATAACGTATACCCTTCATAGTAATAACTTTGATCAATACCTTTCATATAAACCTCTCGGCTATTAATTTCATTTGTCAAAGCTTGTTTCAGCAACACTTTGATTTCTACATCTTTAATCGGGCTACGTTCCATCGCTAGCAAATAATCTGCTTTGTCTACTTCTTGCCAGTCGATTACTTGGTTGAGTTCTTTCTTTAGGATCAAATCTAACCAAATTCGCATTGCTCTACCGTTACCTTCTCGAAAAGGATGGGCAATGTTCATCTCCACATACTTTTCGACAATTTTATAGAAGCTGTCTTGTGGCATCTTGTCTACATTTTTTAAAGCAGCCTCTAAATACATTATTGGTGCAAAACGAAAATTTCCTTTCGCTATATTTACAGTCCGGACTTCACCTGCAAAATCATAAATCTCTGAAAAAAGAAAGTGATGAATCTGTGCTAATCCCTTGAAAGTTCCTACTTCTATCTGGTTCATGTGTCCTGTATCATAAAGTTTTTTTGCTTTTATTTTAGTAATACGCTCTTCTTCTCTTGCCAATTCAGCATCACTGGTGAGATGAAGTTTATTTTCTAAGGCCATAGAATTTCAACCTTTCATTAAAATTTTTATACAAACTCTTCTTTCCAATCCGCCATCGTCATTGTCGTTTGTATTTCTGCTTGATGCTCGGCAGTATCCAAATATCCGGAAAGAACCAAATTTAATCGATGAAATTTTTTTGTCAAGGTAATTCTTAGAAACTTTCAAATCAAATTTTAGTGGATAATTACTCTTATACATTGTTAAACCCAAAACTTTTTTGTCGTATCTGAGCGAGAAAGAATGATATTTTATCTATTTATTTGTAAGGATCACCCTTTCCCCATAGTGGAAGGACAATATTTTCATAAGTTAATGGGTCTAAATTCGTCATGGTGATTCCTAAAAGTCGCACACCTTTTTCCACTTGTGCGACTTCTTCAAAAATTAAACTTGCTTGGGAAAAGATTTCATCTTTTTGATCAATATATTCTTGTACCGTAGCGCGTCTGGTCATTGTTTCAAAGTCAGAATAACGTAGCTTTAGTACCACGGTTTTTCCATGCTTTTGCTCTTTTTTCAAGCTTTGCATAACTTGCTCGGCCATAGCTCTTAGCTCTGTTAGACACTCTTGTTCGCTTGTTAACTCTTTGGCATAGGTCCGCTCACGTCCAACAGACTTACGTTCTCTTGTTACTTGCACCGGCGAGTTGTGAATCCCTCGAACTTTGCGATAAAGTGAGTAACCCATTTTCCCAAATTCTTGAATGAGCTCCATCTCACTTTTTTGATAAAGATCATTTCCATTATAAATTCCTAATTCATGCATTTTAGGTGTTGTTTTCTTGCCAATACCATGAAACTTTTCGATAGGTAAATCTTTCAAAAAATCTACAGCCTTGTCGGGCGTCACCACAGTTAGCCCTTTTGGTTTTTGGTAATCAGAAGCTAACTTTGCTAAAAATTTATTATAACTAACCCCAGCTGAACAAGTTAAATGCACTTCTTGCCATATATCATGTTGAATTCTTCGAGCGATTTTTATAGCAGAAGTACTGTTTATTTTATTTTGAGTCACATCTAAATAAGCTTCATCAATCGACATGGGCTCGATAACATCTGTATAGCGATGAAAAATCTCCCGTACTTGCTGCGAAATGGCACGATACTTTTGATGATTCCCTGGGAAAAAAGTAGCGTGAGGACATAATTCATAGGCCTTTTGCGCACTCATTGCCGAGTGAATGCCATATTTACGAGCTTTATAGTTCGCCGTGGTAACGACTCCTCGTCCTCCTGTGTCTTTGGGATGACGAGCAATTACGAGGGGTTGTTCTGCCAATTTTGGATCATCTCTTTCTTCCACCGAAGCAAAGAAAGCGTCCATATCAATATGAATAATTTTACGCGTCGTATCGTTTTTTAATGGAAATTGTAAACCGGTCATCTTTCCCACCTCAACTTCATTATACTCAAACGAACGTTCCCCTGCAAATTATTCCGTTTTATTGAGCTCATGGTAGTCATTATAAACGACTTGTTTTTTTAAATTATTCTGTTTTGCGACTTCTTTGATCGCACTATTTGGCTTTAAGCCTGTGGCAATCAATTCTTCTACCTGAGCTTTTAAGGGCTCTTGGGATAAACGGTCAGGAACTTCTTGTGCAATTTGACCTTCAACTATTAAACAGCATTCTCCTTTAAGCGTATTATCTGGCAAATAATCATTTAGTTCCGCTAATGTTCCTCTTAAATATTCTTCATGTATTTTGGTTAATTCACGGCAAATGACTGCTTTTCTTTGCTCACTGAAAACTTCAGACATATTGGCTATAGTCGCTTTTACGCGATAAGGTGATTCATAAAAAATCAAAGTGGCCTGCAAAGTGGCTAACTCTTGCAGTTTTGCTTGCTGATCTTTCTTTTTACGCGGCAAGAATCCATAGAAATAGTTTGGTTGAGCTGCTAAACCAGAAGCGATCAACGCCGTTAACCCTGCTGTTGGACCTGGTAAAGAAATAACTGCAATATCTTCTTCAATACAAGAAGCAACCAATTCTTGTCCGGGGTCACTAATGGAAGGCATCCCTGCATCGCTTACTTGAGCGATCGTTTGGCCTTGTTTTAATAGCTCCAGCAATTCTGGAATCCGTTGTTTATAGTTATGTTCGTGCAAACTTTTTTGTGCTACTGTAATCTCAAAATGATTGAGTAATTTTTGGGTATTACGTGTATCTTCACTCGCGATCAAATCGACTTCTTTTAATATCTTCACCCCGCGCACGGACATATCTTCTAAATTTCCGATGGGCGTGGGGACAAGGTATAATTTACCCTCATTATCTTTATAACTTTTTTGTTTTTTCAATAATTGCCTCCTCTACATTTTCATAAAAAAAGACTGGGCATCAAACATGATCCAGTCCATTTCTACTTATTTGCCACTATCACGATAAATAACTTCTAAACAAAAGGCGCATGGTTCGTCATGCTCACGTCTTGAACCATATAGGTCATAGCAAACATGAAACCCTTCTTCATAAATTTTTTCCAGGTTCATGCGTGATTGGGAAAGCACCTGCTTGTCTTTTTCTGGATGAGTAGAGCTTTGTCGACTCAATTCATAAATCCGTTCTCTCAAACGTTGATTTTCCAACTCTAGTGTTGTATTTTTTTCAACTAATTCTTGTAATGAGCCTTTCATTTCTACTAAATTTTGCGATAATTTTTGTAAATCTTCTTCAAACTCATTCAATCCGTCATACAAAGAACGTTTATCCATCGCCATATGTATCACCTGCTTTAAGCGTTTCTTTTAATTCTTCATAATCGTATCCCACAGGAATTTGTTGGTTTTCTATAGGCCCAGTTTTATGATAACAAACGCCTATTACATTGTTCACGTCACTCATCCTTTCGCCCAAAACTAGCTAATGATTCGCAACGCTAACTGTTCAGCTGTGCCCTGAAAAGCCACATTCGCAGTTAGCTTTTGTTGTGCTTGCAAAATCAGTTCAAGTATGTGATTTATCCACTGTGTTTCTTGTCCATTTGCTAAAGAACGATCCCGTTCATTTTGAAAATAAACTAAAAGTATGGCAAAAATCATTCGTTGCTGTTCTTTTTCTTTTGCTTGTCCAACTAATTTTTTTTGCACAAAAATAAAAGCTTGTGGATCTTCTTTTTTTAAGTAATTAAACCATGTTGCTACAAGTTCCCTAGTCTCATTAAACCATTGATCTTCAGAGATTTCAACTGCTTTATCATAACTAGATGTTAGATTAGCGATCAATTTTGCCACATTGTTGGGCAACTGTTTTTCTTCTAAATACTTAATAAGATGCTCTTTTGCTAAAGGAGTAAAATGAATAATCTGACAACGTGATTGAATCGTAGGTAATATTTTGCCTAAAACGTTCGTTTCTAAAATAGCCACAGAATTACTGACTGGCTCTTCTAATAACTTTAGCAAACTATTGGCCGCACTTGGATTCATTTTATCTGCTTGTTGGACGATAAAAATTTGGCTTCCTTTTTCAAAACTACTTTTTGCAAGTTCTGCTTGGAGTTGGCGAATTTGATGCACTTTTATCGTTTGACCGTCTGGTTCAATGAATTGAACATTCGGATGCTCTCCTTCATTAATCCGGCTACAATTCATACATTGCTCACAAGGATTATCCTCCATGACATTCAGACATAATAAGCGCTTGGCTAGCCATAAAGCCATCTCGTGTTTGCCCACGCCACTATCTCCTTCAAAAATATAAGCATGAGCCAAACGCTCATGCTCTACATTTCTTTTCATCTGCGTGTAAACAAGAGACTGGCTTTGGGCTAAGAAACTTTCTTCTCCCATTTAAATTCTCCTCGTTTTCTTATGCCATTTACTGTTTGACGGTAACTCAATATTGTTGAAATTTTTCGATCGGTAGAACAAATACAGTAGCACCGCCAACTTCCACTTCTACTGGATAAGGGATTTGTCCCTCTAAGGATACATTTAATGTCATTGGTGAAGTAGATACATATTGTTTTCTTGATTGACAATTCTTTTTGATCAAATCTAAAGTTTTGTCTACTCGTTCATCTTCTACCCCGATAATGAAGGTGCTGTTACCTGCTTTCAAAAAACCGCCAGTAGATGATAATTTTGTTGCACGAATATTGGCCTCAATAAATTCATTGGCTAAACGGTTACTGTCTTTATCTTGAACAATTGCTAAGACTAACTTCATTCTACCATCTCCTTAAAATAATCAGGGTAAGCTGTAATAAGCGCCCCAAAGCTTTGTTCAACGACGTCTTGTAAGTCTGTCCTCGCGTCAATTTTATGTACACGAGCTGAATTTTGTTCAGCTATTTTTAAATAGGCATGTCGTACCCTTTGATGAAATTCTAACCCTTCGGACTCTAATCGGTCAACTTGATACCCTCGAGAGCGTTGGATCCTACTTAATCCAGTATCTGAATCGACATCCAAATAAAGCGTAAAATCAGGTGTTAACCCTTCTGTTGCAAATTGATTAATTTGCGCAACCTCGTCAACTCCAACACGCCGTCCTGCGCCTTGATAGGCAATAGAGCTATCCACAAAACGATCACATAAAACAATCTGGCCTTCCTTTAAAGCTGGCGTAATTATATCCACTAAATGTTGTCTGCGTGCCGCAGCATAAAGCAATGCTTCCGTACGATCATCCATTTCTTCGTAAACGGGATCTAAAATAAGCGCGCGGATTTTTTCAGCGATCTTTCCTCCCCCAGGTTCCCTTGTCTTAAGGACTTTTTTATCTGTTGCAAATTGCAAGCGCGGATATAATTCATTGAGCACGCTGGTTTTACCTGCTCCATCCGGCCCTTCAATCGTTATGAATAGACCATTCACCTTGCTTCCTCCTTTTTAACTAAAGCTTTTCTTATATTTCCGTTCTACCTTCTACTGCTTTTGACAAAGTAATCTCATCCGCATACTCGATATCACTGCCGACAGATAACCCATGAGCTAGCCGTGTCACCTTAATACCGGCTGGTTTAATTAAACGAGAAAGATACATCGCCGTCGCTTCACCTTCTGTAGAAGCATTGGTCGCAATAATCACTTCTTTAACTTCTTCATTTTCTAAACGTTTGATCAAACTAGGAATATTGATATCTTCTGGACCCGTGCCTTCCATGGGTGAAAGAACCCCATGCAAAACATGATACAATCCTTGATATTCTTTCATTTTTTCTAGAGCCATCACATCCTTAGGCTCTTCAACCACCAAAATAACTGAACGATCCCGGGTCGTGTCTGCACATAACTCACAGGGATCGTCTTCAGTAATATTTCCACAAACGCTACAATAGGTTAAATCTCGCTTAACACTTAGCAAAGATTTAGCAAAGTCATTGACCGTTTCATCTTTCATATCAATCGTGTAAAAGGCTAAACGTGTCGCTGTTTTTTGGCCGATACCTGGTAAATTCATATAACTTGCAATCAAACGAGCAATTGGTTCTGGATACTGCACGATTCAAAACTCCTTTATTAATAAACCAGAAAATGAGGTATTGGCTTTTTTAAACCTACTTTACATTCCTGGCAGATTTTGAGTATATTTACCCATCGTTTGTTTTGTTTCTTTTTCAATATTTCCTAAGCAATCGTTAACAGCTGCTACAACTAGGTCTTGTAACATTTCAGGATCTTCTGGATCAATCACATCTTCATTGATCTGCACATCCTTAATTGTACGATCTCCAGTCGCCGTTACTTTTACATAATCGTTTGCCGCTTTTCCGACAAATTCTTTTTTATTTAATTCCTCTTGCTCTTTTTCCATATCTTTTTGCATTTTTTGTACTTGCTTCATCATGCCTTGCATGTTGCCCATACCTTTCATAATACAACCTCATTTCTTTTTTTAATCTTCTTTAATGGTAGCTAACTCGCCAAATAAATCTTGTGCCTTGGAAACAACCAAGTCTTCTTTTTTTTCATCTGTTTCTTCATTTTCAGTTTCTTCTGCTTCCGCAAATTCGCTTTCTTCTGCAGGTTCATCTTGTCCAGATAAAAACTCTTGCCGTAAAACAGGCCAACTTTCATTCGTAATATAAACCAAATCGGGCGCATAGCCAGAAATCATACGACTAATATTATTTTGAACGGCCAAAATAAAGTCCTGGTCGTTAGCCGCCTTTTTACAGATAATTTCGTAATCAAAAGCAATCACTAAACCATTCGGACTAGCAGCCTTAGGTTGGCTTGCTCTTAACATTGCTTTTTGTGTCACGCTTAAACTAGCTAAAAGATCCTCCCAAACGTCTTTAACATTTGCCAATTCTTTTTTCGTTGCTTCTTGTAAAACCTTAAATACACGTTTTTTCGGCACTCGATATTGAGTAGCTGCGGGTTTCTTTTCTTTATTTTGTTGTGTTTGTACTTGTGCTTGCGGTTGTGTCTGTTCCGATTGTTTTTTCAACTGGCTAACTTCTTTTTGCAATTCAGTTACTTGTTCCTTTAACTGAGCGATTTCTTGACTGTCAGTCGAGGAAAAACTATCCGCTGGTGTACTTTCAGAAGTCGTTTCCTCCGCCAATTTTACCACTGCGACTTCCAAATAAATTCTAGGACTCGTAGTAAAACGTATTTCATTTTGCGTTTCATTTAAAATATAAATCCAATCATAAATCTGTTGAGCAGAAATTTCTGTAGCAGATTGTTTAAATGTTTCGGTAAAATGTTGGGCTTTTTCAGCTAATAATTGGGGAGCTTTTTGATAAATCAACAGATCGCGACAATAGACTAACAAATTTTCTAACAACCGTCTCGCTTCTTTACCTGAAGCCAGCATTTCATCTAGTAACTGCAAGCAGTCCGCTGTATTTTTTTGCTTACAAGCTGTAATAAAGCGGTCCATCATATCATAGGTCAAACTACCTGTAACTTCTAAGGCATCTTGTAATGTGATTGTCCCATTACTAAAAGAAATGGCTTGATCTAAGATACTCAGGCTATCACGCATCCCGCCTTCAGCAGCTTGTGCGATAACATTTAAAGCTTCATCTGCAAAATCAATCTCACTTTTTTCTAAAATATAAGCTAGATGTTCAACAATATCTTTTGTTGCAATTCGTTTAAAGTCAAATCGTTGTGTTCTAGAAATGATTGTTGCAGGGATTTTATGTGGTTCTGTAGTGGCTAAGATAAAAACCACATTTTTTTTAGGTTCTTCTAAAGTCTTTAGTAAGGCATTAAAAGCCCCAGTGGATAACATGTGGACTTCGTCAATAATATATACTTTGTATTGAGCTTGGGTGGGGGCGTAATTTGCTCGTTCACGAAGCTGGCGAATTTCTTCCACTCCATTATTGCTTGCTGCGTCAATTTCGACCACATCTTCTTGCGTTCCTTCTGTAATTGAACGACATATCTCACATTCATTACAAGGCTCACCGTCTTGGCTATTAGGGCAGTTCACTGCTTTGGCAAGAATTTTTGCCGCACTAGTTTTTCCTGTACCCCGTGGCCCAGTAAATAAATAAGCATGAGAAATTTGATTTTGTGTAATTGCATTTTTTAACGTTTGGGTGATCGCTTGCTGACCAATAACATCATCAAACCGTTGAGAACGCCATACGCGGTAAAGTGCTTGGTAAGCCATTTTTGCCACCTCTTTCCAAAATTCGCTACTTTCTATTATACGCAACTTTGCTTAAAAAAACCACAATTTGAGAAAATCCATTGCGAACTTTTTCAAAACTTTAATCCCCAATTTTGTATCATTTCCTTAATCACCATACTCGAATTTATTTCTAGAAATTAGTATACTGATTAGTAATAGATTTCTAATTTATAAAAGGAGAATGACAATGTCACATAAATTTCCCGATCATTTCTTATGGGGAGCGTCCATCAGCGCTCATCAAACAGAAGGTGCTTATAAAAGCGACGGTAAGGGGCTCACAGTCCAAGATACCAGGATACGCGACAATCATGAAATCGCCGATTTTACAGTAGCAAGTGATCACTATCATCGCTATAAAGAAGATATCCAGTTACTAGCAGAATTGGGCGTACAAAGTTTCCGTTTTTCAATTTCTTGGGCACGTATTTTCCCTGAAGGTCAAGGAGAAGTCAACCAAGCAGGAATAGATCATTATCAAGATGTCATTAACGAATGTCTGCAACATAACATTCAGCCTATGATTACACTCAATCACTTTGACTTGCCCCAAGCTTTAGAAGATAACGGCGGCTGGTCTAACCGAAAAACCGTCGATGCCTTTAAAAATTATGCCAGAACAGTGTTTAAAGCTTATGGAAAACAAGTAAAGTACTGGTTAACGATCAATGAACCCAACGTCATGTTGTTGGTCGACCAAAAAATCTTAGGGAAACAAATTCCCATCAAGGAAAAATACCAGCAATTTCATCACTTGATGATCGCAGAAAAATATGCTTTCAAACTCTGTCATGAATTGGTCCCAAACGGACAAATTGGTCCGGTACCCAACATTTCACTTGTTTATCCTGCAACAAGTAAGCCTTTGGACAATCAAGCTGCTTTGTATTTCAATAGTGTAAGAAATTGGGCTTATCTTGATTTTTCTTGTTTTGGTCGTTACAACACTGTCTTTAAGGACTATTTAAAGCAAAAAGATCTTTCTATTACTTTTGCTACGGGTGATGAAACACTAATGAAAGAAAACTTCCCTGACTTTATTGCTATGAATTTTTATACCACCATGACAGTAGAAAAACCAACGAATAAAGAGAAGATGACTGAGGGGATTAGTGATCAACAAAGTGAAGATATCATGGACTGGGGATTTTACAAAGGAGTGACCAATCCTTATCTCAAGAAAAACCAATTTAATTGGACAATTGACCCAGATGGTTTCAAAACCACTTTACAAACACTCTATGATCGCTACCATTTACCTATTATTATCACAGAAAATGGGTTAGGCGCCAAAGATGATTTAACGAAAGAGGGCACAATCCACGATCCTTACCGTATCGATTATCTAAAACAACATCTTGAAAAGTGCTTAGAAGCTATCGAAGCAGGCGTCGATGTATTTGGCTACAGTCCTTGGTCAGCGATCGATTTAATTAGTGTCCACGAAGGTATCAGTAAACGCTATGGCTTTATTTATATTGATCGGACGGAAAAAGAGTTAAAACAACTTAACCGTTACAAAAAAGATAGTTTTTACTGGTATCAAAAATTAATCCAAACAAATGAAATTCCACCAGAAAGAAGATGAAGAAAGTGAATACCGTTTTTAGCTTCTTAGAAAATAAACTTATGCCCCCGCTAAATAAGCTAGCTAATTTGCGAGTGATCCAAGCGATCATGCAAGCTGGGGTCGTAACTGTTCCCTTTACTATTGTGGGTTCGATCTTTTTAATCCTTGATAATTTACCGCAAATTATCCCACCGTTAGCGCCATTTTTTGAACAAACAGTGCTAAAATTGTCGCCACTATATAACGTAGTGACGACCATGTCGATTGACTCCATTGCCCTATTTTATACCTTAGCCACAGCTTTTTATTTAACAGAAAGTTATCGACAAGATACCGCCCAACAGATGAGTAGTTTTGTTGGCTCCATTTTGGGCTTATTTGCTTTTTTATTAACGATTATTCAAGTCGATATTCAAAATGGCCAAGCGCAATTATTACAAAATAATGCGGACGATTCGATTATCTATAATGGTGTTGCTCTTGATAGCTGGGTTACACGTTTTAGCGGTGTGGGTATTTTTATTGGGATTTTAACGGCGATTTTAGCGGTACAGATTTATCGCTTTTGTATAGTCAAAAATATCACCATTCGTATGCCTGAAGGGGTACCTGATGGTGTTAGTAAAGCATTTGCTTCTTTAATTCCAGCCATTTTCATCGCCTTTACTATGGTTATTTTCAATGGCATTCTAGCTTTTTTCCACACGGACTTACATGCGATTTTGTCGGAACCTTTCGAATTCGTAAAAGGATTAACTGGTTCTTGGTTAGGTATTGTGGTCATTATGTTACTTATCCACTTACTTTGGGTAGTAGGTGTACACGGGACTGCTATTATCAAAAACAGTTTTATTAATCCGATTTTACTTGTCGCATTAACCGAAAATATCAATGGCGCAAACAATATTTTTGCTGGTGATTTTGTCAATATGTATATTTTTCTAGGTGGTGCCGGTAGTACACTGGGGCTTGTATTATTGATGGTATTTAACGCAAAATCACAACAATTAAAAGTATTAGGAAAGGCAGCTATTTTGCCTGGCCTTTTTAATATTAATGAACCCGTAATCTTTGGTGCGCCTATCGTTTACAACCCTTACCTGATGATACCCTTTATAGTAGCGCCTATTGTTAACGTCACGATCTCCTACTTTGCTGCTTCAGTAGGTTTGGTCAGTAAAATCATTTCCGGTATTCCTTGGATTTCGCCTGTCGGAATTGGCGCATTTTTGGGAACGGGCGGCGATTTCAGTGGCGTATTGATTGCTATTGTTAATTTAGCCGTTTCTATTCTCATCTATTATCCATTCTTTAAAATGTATGATAATAAATTGTATACTCAACAACAAAAATAGATAAACCTGATAGCATGGCAACAATCTGATTGTCACTGCTATCAGGCTTTTTATTATCTTTTATTAATTTTGATAAATAGAAATTTGTACTTGGTTATACTTCCCTGCTTCCATAGCATCCACAAATCCAGTAGCATAATCGCTATAACTAATCTTACTTTCGCCTGCTTTATTTTCTACGTATTCATTATCAGTGATCGTGTAATCTCCAGTTTGTGCTCCGTCAGCTTCAAAACTGGCTGCCGGACTAACATATACCCATTGCACATCACTGCGTTCTTTCAAATGTTCTAATGCTTTTCCCATTCCAACTGCCACTGGCCGTGCTTCTTTGGGAAAATCAGGAGTATCTTTCAATTGTTTTTTATGTTCAGGATCGACGTATAAGCTGCCAGCTCCCCCGACAACAAATAACTGTGTATTCGTCCCACTTAAACAATCCGCTAAATGCATCAATGAAGAATCATGTAAATCCATTTTTGCAGGATCCCAAACGCCAAAAGCATCCACTACAATATCAAATGCTTCTAGATCTTGAGCTGTCAAATCATAAAGATCTTTTTGTAAAACATGAGAAGCTTCTGTTTGGTTTTTGTGACGCACAATGGCGGTCACATCATGATTACGTTTGATCGCTTCATTTGTAATTAACTTTCCTGCCCTACCGTTGGCTGCTACAACTGCAATTTTCATCAACAATTCCTCCAATGTTTATTTTTTCTCTCATAAATTTATCCTACACCATTCCCATAGTAAAAGAAAAGAATTTCATTTTCTTCGATAAGATAATAATGAGGGCCAAGAAATACCTAATAAACCAAATAAAAAAAGCTAAAGAACCTAATAACAAGGCTCCTTAGCTTTTTTGTTCTAGTAATGCTTATTTCAATTCTACAGAAGCGCCGGCTTCTTCTAAAGCTTCTTTCAAGCTGTCAGCTTCTTCTTTAGATACGTTTTCTTTAACTGGTGCAGGAGCGCCATCAGCAACAGCTTTAGCTTCTTTCAAGCCTAAACCAGTTGCTTCACGTACGGCCTTGATGACTTTCACTTTTTGGTCGCCAACATCACTAAGTTCTACAGTGAATTCAGTTTGTTCTTCCGCTTCTTCACCTTCACTTGGAGCTGCAGCTGCAACTGGTGCTGAAGCAGATACACCAAATTCATCTTCAATAGCTTTAACTAAATCATTTAATTCTAAAATTGTCGCACCTTTTAGTTCTTCGACAATGTTTTCAACATTTAATGCCATTTTTATTTTCCTCCATTATAATCAATAATTTTTTTATGTTGCCATTAGGCAGCATCTTCGTCATTTTTTTCAATAACTGCGTTAAGCCCGTAAGCCACGTTTCGTACTGGTGCTTGTAATACAGATAGTAACATGGATAATAGTCCTTCGCGATTTGGTAGTTTTGCCAAAGAAATGACTTCGTCCAATGTGGCCACTCTATCTTCGATAACGCCACCTTTAATTTCTAATGCTGGTGCTTCTTTTGAAAATTCGTTAACAATTTTCGCTGGAGCAACGACATCATCATTACTAAAAGCAACAGCCGTCGGACCTACAAATACTTCTTCTAAACCTTCTAAACCAGCTTCTTTGGCTGCACGAACAAGAATAGAATTTTTAATTACGTGCATTTCAACGTTTTCATCACGTAGTTGCTTACGTAAACGAGTATCTTCTTCTACCGTTAAGCCACGGTAATCAACAAATACAACAGATTCAGCTGCGTTAAATTGTTGAGCCACTTGGGTAACGATTTCTGCTTTTTTTGCAATAGCTGCTTCACTCATCTTTTTCTTTCACCTCCTGATTTTGATGGGAGAGTTTTTTTATATAAAAAAACTCTATGCCACCGCAGACATAGAGGGACTATTGATAAGTATCAACAAAAGTCCTCGGTAGGATTTATGACTCAGGTCACCTACTGTCTTCGGTACACTTAATAATTAACGTCAAACACCTTACCATAGAAAAGGTGTTTGCGTCAACCTTTTTTTATTTAATTCTTAAAATGATGATGCATCCACATGAACACCAGGACCAAATGTGCTAGTCACAGTGATATTTTGCATATAAATGCCTTTAGCTGCTGATGGTTTAGCTTTTTCTACTACATCATGAATGGTCTTGAAGTTTTCTACCAATTGTTCATTATCAAAAGAAACTTTTCCAATTGGCGCATGGATATTACCATTACGGTCAACACGGTAAGTCACCCTACCAGCTTTGACTTCTTCGACGGCTTTTGCTACGTCCATAGTAACCGTTCCAGTTTTAGGGTTAGGCATTAAACCTTTAGGTCCTAAGACACGACCTAACTTCCCAACTTGGGCCATCATGTCTGGTGTTGCAATAACAACATCAAAATCAAACCAGCCACCTTGAATTCTATCAGCTAAATCGCCTTCGCCTACGTAATCAGCGCCAGCTTCTTCAGCTTCTTTGGCTTTGTCGCCTTTTGCGAATACTAGGACTCTTTGTGTTTTCCCAGTACCATTAGGTAAAACAACAGCACCACGGATTTGTTGATCTGCTTTTTTAGGATCAACATTTAAACGATAAGCAACTTCAACCGTCGCATCAAATTTTGCAATGCTAGTATCTTTTGCTAGCGCAACAGCATCTTCTACGGGATATGCTTTTGTTGTATCAACTTTCTCTAATGCTTCTTGCATTTTTCTACTTTTTTTAGCCATTATGTGATTCCTCCTTGATGTGGTTATAACGGTAGAACCTCCCACGTGTTCCATATTTTTCAACATAGAGCCAACTGAGAAGCTACTTTCAGGGATACAAATTATTCTACAGTAATCCCCATGCTTCGCGCAGTTCCTTCAACCATGCGCATAGCTGATTCAACGTCTGCTGCGTTTAGGTCTTCCATTTTCGTTTCAGCGATTTCTTTTACTTGGTCGCTGCTAACTTTAGCTACTTTGTTTTTGTTTGGTTCGCCTGAGCCTTTATCAACATTTGCTGCTTTTTTCAACAATACTGCAGCAGGTGGTGTTTTAGTAACAAAGGTAAATGAACGATCTTCATATACAGAGATCACAACTGGAATAATCATACCTGCTTGATCAGCTGTACGAGCGTTAAATTCTTTGGTAAAACCCATAATGTTAATTCCTGCTTGTCCTAATGCTGGACCTACTGGTGGAGCTGGTGTTGCTTTACCTGCAGGAATTTGCAATTTGACGATATTTTCAACTTTTTTTGCCACGAGACATACCTCCTTAAGTCCGTGATGTGGTTAATTGGAGAGCAAAATTTCTCCTCCCACACTTACCATGTACAATCATGTCTTTGCATTGCACACTCATAATATTATACCAAAATGAGGCGATATTGCAAGTCATTCCCTTAATTTTTTCCAATATTTGGCCAAGTTTCTTTGCTTTTTTGTATGAGCATACTATAATGAATCAAAAATAACTTAAGGAGCTTAAAATTGAAAAAATTCTTATTTTCTATTAGCGCAATATTGGCCTTATTTTTAGTGGGCTGTCAGGGCTCCAATAATACTAAAGCCCAGCAAAATACACAATCTAACGAAACTAGCAGTACAGCTGAAACATCCAATAGTGTCAAGTCTTCGCAACGCTCAGAGTCATCAACGAAGAAATCAGCTACACCTACGTTATTCGTTCATGGTTATCAAGGAACAACGAATTCGTTTAAGTCGATGATTCAGCAAATGGAACAAGAAGGCATCGCGCAGCGTGAAATGGTGGTCATTGTTCACTCAGATGGTTCTCTTGAAACTCAAGGAGAACTCAGCGGCGAAAAAACAAATCCCATCATCCAAGTTATTTTTGAGGACAATGAAAATGACGAGTGGAACCAAACAGAATGGATAAAAAACACACTAAGCTTTTTAAAAGAAGATTACCAAGTAGATAAAGTTAATTTATTGGGACATTCAATGGGCGGTGTTAGTACTTATCGGTATATGGGAACTTACGGGCAAGAAGATACATTACCTGAAGTCGAAAATTTCATCGCACTAGGTGCCCCTTTTAATGATTTTATTAACACAAGCGATCGTCAATCACTCGAAGATTTATTAAAAGATGGACCAGACGAGACTTCGGCAAGGTATCAGGACTTTGAAGAGTTAACACCACAAATTTCACAAGAAACAACAGTGTTACTCATTGCAGGTCAATTAAGTGAATCAGATTTCTCAGACAGCATGGTCCCTATAACCAGTGCCCTATCAGTTTATTCATTGTTAAAAGCCAATGAAATTGAGGTAGACTATTCTGTTGTCCATGGACAAAACGCCCAACATAGTATGCTACATGAAAATAACCAAGTGAATAAGCTAATTGAACAAGCCTTATGGATTAACTCCCAGGACTAAAAATCACGAGAATCTTGGAAAAAGAGCAGTTCATCATGGACTGCTCTTTTTTGAACATATTATATCTTATAACTAAAAACAGCACCGCTTTAAAGCGATGCTGTTTTTTTGTTTGGATTCAATCAATCTTGTCTACTTGATCAAAATCAAGTTCGGTACTTGTTTCACGACCAAACATATCAATATTTACTTTTAATTTTTGTTTTTCTTCATCAATTTCGTTAACTTGTCCTTCTAAACCAGAAAAAGCTCCTTCAGTGATCTTCACCATTTCCCCATTTTCAACTTTCAACTCAACGGTTCTGGTGCTCATGCCCAATGAGTGTAATATCGAATTGATTTCTTCTGGCAAAAGTGGCGCTGGTTTACTGCCTGCTCCATGTGAGCCGACAAAACCTGTTACCCCTGGTGTATTTCGTACAATATACCAAGATTCATCGGTCATTACCATTTCAACAAGTACATAACCGGGAAATGTTTTATAAACCACTTCTTTTTCTTTCCCATTTTTGACTTCTGTTCCTTTTTCTTCTGGTACCACAACACGAAATATATAATCTTCCATTTGCATACTTTGTGTCCGCTGCTCTAGATTAATTTTTACTCTGTTCTCATAACCTGAATACGTATGAAGCACGTACCATCTTTTTTCAAAAGATTCCATTTTTTCGGCTCCCTTTACTTTTGTAAAATAAAAAAACCTCAAGTTCTCCTCGAAGTTTTTTCCTCATGTATATTATAGCATCCTTCTTAAGGTTTCGCTAGTGGCTGATATTTAAAAAACGCAAAAAGACTATTGCAATATCCAAGCGAAAACAGTTTGAATTCCTGTATCCATAATATAAAAAAGGACGGTGAAAATCAAAGACATTTCTATCACCACAAGTGTATCTCTGCGTAATTGTTTCCCATTCGGCCATGTCACTTTTTTCATTTCATCTTTTACACTACGTAGAAATTTCATCTATATCCCCCTCATCAAGTACGACACATATCGCTTATTTGGTTTCTTTATGTAAAGTATGTTTATTACAATATCTACAAAACTTATTAAGTCTTAAACGGTTGCCCTTTTGTCCTTCACTAATCTTTTTTGTATAATTACGTGAGCCACATACTGAACAAGCAAGCACTGTTTTTCCCTCGCTCATGTCACTACCTCCTAGGATGTGCAACTGCATTTAAGCATAGCTACGTTATCATGAATTCCTCCTAGTGTCAATTTGACACATCCACAAAGTAACTAAGTGTAAAATTTATTGAGGTTCATAGTGCTGAGAAAAGCAGAAGTTGTTATTTGTAATTAGACCGTGATAGCTACTAATGAAAATCGGAAAACTAGAGTAAGATCAGAAAAGGGACCCTAGAAATTGAAAAACTAGAGTAGGATCAGAAAAGGGGCCCTAGAAATCGGAAAACTAGAGTAAGATTCAAAAAGAGACCCTAGAAATTGAAAAAAATAGAGTAAGTTCAGAAGTTATCCTCTTTCCCCGTCTTTTCAAATATGGCGAGCTAATTCCTTATTCTACTCCCTCTTTCTGTTATTGATTCCATAATGTTGAATGCTTGTAGGATTATGTACAGCGTACCTTTATAATTTAAAATACCACCCACAAAGTAAAAGAAGATAAGTTTTTTTAACAAATTATGGTATCATGATAGAGTATAAAAAACGAGGAGGCATTTGTATGCTATTAAAAACCATGGTATATAAAAAACAGGCTTTAACCACAGTAACAGAAAATAATACATTAGCAGAAGCTTTACAAATCCTGGAAGACTCTGGGTTTCGTTGTGTTCCTATATTAGACGAAAGCAACAAAATTTTTCGTGGTAACATTTACAAAATGCATATCTATCGTCATAAAGCAAACGGCGGCGATATGAATTTACCAGTCACTCACTTATTAAAAAACGCGACAAAATTTATTCATGTCAATTCCTCTTTTTTTCAAGTCTTTTTTACCATCAAAGAACTCCCCTATATAGCGGTTCTCGATGAAGACAATTATTTTTACGGAATATTGACGCATAGCTCCTTATTAAATATGCTTTCACAATCTTGGAATGTCGAAAAAGGAAGCTATGTATTAACCATCGCTTCCACGGGAAAACAAGGTGATTTGGCCAACATGACCAAAATTATTTCAAAATATAGCAATATCGCCAGCTGTATCACACTTGATATTGATAAAGACGAATTCATTCGCCGGACAATGATTACCTTAGCTTCAAATACCACAAAAGAAACGCTAGAAAGTGTCATCAATAACTTAGAAAACAAAGATTTTAAAGTAGTAGAAACCGAAAACTTAGCCAATCACACTTAATCGAGTAGGAGATGAATGATTATTTCATTCATCGTCCTCTCACACCACCGT
>JAKDZT010000156.1 GCA_030462125.1 Tetragenococcus sp. | reverse complement strand
ATTATTTGGAAGAAGGTGACAACATGCATCGAGGAAAAATTTCTGTGAGAAATCTTGTCGAATTCATTTTGCGAAGAGGAAACCTTGATAATCGGCAAATCAGTAACCATACTGCACAAGAAGGAGCAAGAATTCATCGAAAGTTTCAAAAAGCTGCAGGAGATACTTATCAAAAAGAAGTTTTTTTAAAAGAAGAAGTCACCATCGAAGACGACAAAATCATTGTCGAAGGACGCGCAGATGGTATTTTTAAAGAAGATGAATTATGGGTGATTGATGAAATTAAAACCTCAGAGGTACGCTTTGAAGACCTAGAAGAAGCACAAATCGAAATGTATTACTATCAAGCGATGGTATATGCTTATATCTATTGTTTACAAAATGAATTATCAAATATTCAAGTACAACTAACCTATTACCAAACAATCGAAGAAGAAACTACCCGTCAAAGACGTACTTATGACTGGAGTTTTTTAAAAGACTTTTTTGATAAATTAATAAAAGAATATCATCAATGGCTACTCTTTCAAGCAGAATGGCGTAACACGCGTAATACGTCATTGACCGAATTAAACTTTCCCTACAAAAAATTTCGCCAGGGACAAAGAGAATTAGCTGCAGCCGCTTATAAAACATTTCGTAATGAACAAGAATTATTTGCTGAAGCACCCACAGGCGTTGGTAAGACGATCTCGACTCTTTTTCCAGCATGCAAAGCACTGGGAGAAGATCGGGCGGATCGAATTTTTTATTTAACAGCTAAAACAATTACACGTCAAGCAGCTGAAGAAACGCTAGATACTTTAGCAGCTGAAGGCGCTCAGATAAAAAGTGTCACGATCACCGCTAAAGATAAAATTTCTTTTGCAGAGGAACAAAACAATAAACCAGAAGACAACCCTTATGCTGTAGGCTACTACGATCGAATTAATGAAGGATTATGGGATCTTTTACATCATGAAAACCAAATCACTCGATCAGTAATTGAAAGATATGCTAAAAAGCATATGTTGTCTCCTTTTGAGTTATCACTTGATGTTAGTCTTTTTTGTGATGTTATTATCGTGGATTATAATTACTTATTTGACCCTACGGTGTACTTAAGACGCTTTTTTGAAGATGTCAGTGAAGATTATTATTTTTTAATTGATGAAGCACATAATTTGGTGAGTCGTTCGCGGGAGATGTATTCAGCATCAATCTACCAAAAATCTTTTAAAGATGTTTTGAAAAGTTTTTCTAAAAATGATAAAAAGATTCTTAAAAGCCTCCTAAAAATTGACGAAGAGTTCACTACGATCAAAGAGACCGCGCAAGAGTCTGGTTGGACTTTCCATCATCAAAATGCGCCAGCTGAAACACTTATCAAACTTTTATTCCGTTTCAGCGAATTAGCTAAGGAATGGTAAGCTGCTAACCCTGAAAGTGAAGAACAAGAAAAAGTATTGGATATTTATTTTGAAGTTTTGCACTTTTTAAAAATTAGTGATTTTTATGATGATACTTACGAAACAACCATTGAAATTTTATATAACGATTTAAAAATCCGCCAGTTCTGTATGTCCCCGGCACCGTTTTTAGCCAATATGCTTAATAAAGGAAAGGCCAGTCTCTTATTTTCCGCTAGTTTAACACCCTTAGATTACTATCAAGAAGTATTAGGAGGTAACCGTGAAGCTTTAAGGTACCGTTTACCTAGTCCTTTTCCTTTAAAGAATCAACAAGTACTTATTACGGATTATATCCAAACCACTTATAAAAGAAGAAGTAGCAGTTATGAAAAAATCGCTCAGACCATTGCAGAAGCTGTTTACACAAAAAAAGGAAATTATTTCGTATTTTTTCCTTCTTATAAGTATTTGGATGACTGCTACCAAATTTTTCACCAACTATTTCCTGAGATTCAGGTTCTCTTGCAAGACGTGCAAATGAATGAACAGGAACGAGAAGATTTTTTGGCAAAATTTGTCGAAGCGCCTGAACAATCTTTGGTTGGATTTTGTGTATTAGGCGGTATCTTTTCAGAAGGGATTGATTTAAAAGCTTCACGCTTAATTGGTAGTGTCATTGTCAGTGTTGGGCTACCACAGATCAACCATGAACAAGAATTAATTAAATCCTATTTTGGTGAAAGAAAAGGCACGGGGTTTGAATATGCTTATCAATTACCGGGGATGAACAAAGTCTTACAAGCAGCTGGACGAGTGATTCGCGATGCAAGAGATAAGGGCGTTGTTTTATTATTAGACCAACGTTTTACAAGAAAACAATATCGCCAATTATTTCCCGCTCACTGGCAAAACATGAAGGTTTGTCATAACCCAGAGCAGTTAAAACTTGAATTAGAGGCATTTTGGCAAGAGGAATAGTAGTGTTTAGATCGTCTGTTTGAGAAAATAAAGATTGTTAATTTATTTACAAGAAGCGTTTACAAATCATGCTAGACAAGGTATGATTTGTTTAGGAAAAAGGCGAGGAGGGCAATCAGATGAGTACAGCACGAACAGAAGAAGAAATTAACGAAATTAAGGCTAACATCTTGATGGCGCTAGAAACAGTGATTGATCCAGAGTTAGGCGTTGATATTGTTAATTTAGGCTTGATCTATGAAGTTGAATTCGATGATGATACTGGAGATACCGAGATTAAAATGACACTGACCACAATGGGCTGTCCTTTGGCTGATATTTTAACAGAAGCAATTATTGATGTATTAAATGAAATAGAAGAAGTTAACCAAGTCGAAGTCAAACTTGTTTGGTACCCGCCATGGACACCAGATAAAATGAGTCGCTATGCACGAATCGCTTTAGGGATAAGATGAGTTAAAATATGCTAGGGAACTGTGACATAAGTTCCTTATCATATTTTTTTATGATTAAAAAACCATGTTTTGTTGCTTTTTACCCTGAAGTTGGATAAACTACTAGAAAATATTATTCAAATCATTCAGGAGGTAAAACCATGTTTGAAACAACTTTTCAAGATTATACACTTCAATCTCCTTTAATGAACGCTTCTGGTGTCCATTGCATGACGATTGATGAACTAGATGAAATGCTAGAGTCAAAGGCTGGTTCCTTTGTAACTAAAAGTGTGACCAAACAAAAAAGGCAAGGAAACCCAGAACCAAGATACTATGGAACGCCTTTAGGCAGCATCAATTCTATGGGATTACCTAACTTAGGCTTTGACTATTATCTTGATTACGTTAGTAAGCGACAAAAAACGATTTCTCAGCCCATTTTTTTCTCGGTAGCTAGTATGAGTATGGCAGAAAACATTGAAACATTAAAGAAACTTGAAGAAAGCGACTTCCAAGGATTTACAGAATTGAATTTGTCTTGCCCCAATGTAGCAGGTAAACCTCAAGTTGCTTATGATTTTGATCTAACAGAAAAAATCTTAACAGAAGTATTCTCATTTTTTAGCAAACCACTAGGAGTCAAGCTACCACCGTATTTTGACATTGCACATTTTGACCAAATGGCGACCATTCTAAATCAATTTCCACTGGCTTTTGTTAATTCCATTAATTCCGTGGGGAACGGTCTAATTATTGATCCAGATAAGGAAGAAGTGGTTATTAAACCTAAAGATGGTTTTGGCGGTATTGGAGGACAATATATTAAACCCGTCGCATTGGCCAATGTACGTGCATTTTACACTCGTTTAAACCCTGCGATACAAATTATTGGTACAGGAGGAATCATTTCCGGACAAGATGCCTTTGAACATCTTTTATGCGGTGCTTCGATGTTGCAAATAGGAACACAATTATATAAAGAAGGAACCTCGGTATTTACTAGAATTCTTGCTGAATTAGAAGATATTATGAAAGCAAAGGGATACACCAATATTGAACAATTCCGTGGAAAATTAAAAACAATTGAAGAGTAACAAGAGGTGGCAATATGATTTTCAGGCAAGCGGAAATGAGCGATATCCCGCAAATTATGGTACTTGCAGCTCAGGGGATCGAATCATTAAAAAAGCAAGGATCGCCTCAATGGCAAGACGGGTATGGTCCAACACAGTCACAAATCGAACAAGATATTAAAAAAGAAGCAGCTTATGTCTTAGAAGAGGAAAAAATTATCGCTTATGCCGCTTTAGTAGCTGGAAAAGATCCAGTATACACAGCCATTAAAGAGGGAAGTTGGTCCGGTGCACAGCCTTATGTATCTATCCACCGTGTAGTGGTTGATAATCATCTAACAGGCAAAGGTCTTGCCCAAAAGATGTTACTTCGTTTGATCAACGTTAGCCAACAACGGGGGTTTAATGATATTCGAATCGATACTTATCATTTAAACATCAGCATGCAAAAAGCGATTAAAAAAGCAGGATTTATTTATCGTGGTAAAGTCTACTTCCCAATCCCTCATGGGGATCGCTGGGCTTATCAGTATTTAATAACCTAATGAAGAAAAGAGCTTCTTTGTTGAGAAGTTCTTTTCTTTCTAACTTACAATGAATAAACGCAAAAATGTTCGTCCATGAGGAATCTTAAGAATCAAAAATAAACCTGAATGATTTCTAAAAATTTGTGGATAACTAAACGGGCTGGTCAACAGGGT
>JAKDZT010000155.1 GCA_030462125.1 Tetragenococcus sp. | reverse complement strand
CCTGGCGATGTTCCAGAAACTTATGCAAATGTTGATGATTTATATCGAGATATTGACTTTAAACCAGAAACAACTATTCAAGAAGGCGTGGATGAGTTTATTGATTGGTATTTGGAGTATTATGGGTAAAAAGTGATTTGTTTATAGTTATAAAGCGGGATAAGTTAAATTTATGGGAGTATTTTTATAGAAAATTGTAATACTTTATAAGAATATAATCATGCTTAATTTAATACTAATTAAAAGAGATATAGTCATCTGCTATCTGAGGTGAAGGCAACTAAATTGTTTTTTGAATACTTATCTTGTTACACGTGTTGTTTATTTTAGTAGGCTAGATACTTACTCTGAATCAAGAGAGCTAGATACAAAAAAATTATCGAAGGCGTTAGCCTAGATCCTAGAATTGGTTGCTATTATAATGCTCCTCCTTTTTTGGTTATGGAGGATATTGCTTATCAAAAAATTTCAAGTAATTATTAGCAAATTATATCGAAGTGCCACAAAATATTATGAGAGCCGTTGTAGGTGCAAATCATGTGAGAAAAGCTTTTGTAGTCGAGTAAACTATTGCAATGGCTCCTGAAGTTGTTGGTATCAATCACTTAACAAGGTTTGGATTGTTAACAGTTTTTGATAAGTTAGCCCCATGATTTTTTGTTAATTTTGTTCGAATGTGGTCGTTTGTAAAATAGTCAGACTTTAATTTTGATTTACGGAAAATCGGCAGTTATTTTGTATCTGGTGTATTGATGTGCGCTGTTACAAGATTTTTGACAACTAATATGTCAGCTTTGGATTTGATAAATATTGTGCAAGTGTTGATTGCTGTGCCGATTTATTTTGTATTGATTATGCTATTATGATTAGCGGTAAGCTTTATTAAGGATAGAAAAAAGTAAATTTGAAACAAAAAAGATAAGTATAAGTATTACTGGCAATATTAGATAGGATTTATTTACTAGTTCAGAGAAAGTGAGAAGATATATGGCTTTAAACAAAAAGGGTTTAACAGATTACTTTGTATCATCGAAAGTAGTTCTTTCAAAAGATTGTAATGATAATTTCTATGAAAATGGAACTAAATTAAACTCAATGGATACAGAGGAGAAATTTACTAGAAAAGAATTTATAGATAGAATAAAAAGTGAAGTTTCACAGTTTGTTAATCGTTCATTTGACAATATTGTTGTTTTAGCTGGGGCTGGAGCTTCAGTTGTAACAAATGAAGAAGGCATTGATAAAGTTTATGGCAAAACTGTTGGTATGATTGCTGAAAATATTGCTAAAGAATTAGGTGATTTAAACAGAGAAGAAATAACTTCTGAAAATAATGAAGATTTTGAGAATTTTCTTACTATTCAACAGTTGTCAAATATGTGCAATTATCAAATTCCTGTGAAAAAGGAAGAGAAATTTAATGAAGAGTTTAACCTTGAAGATTTTTTATCGAAAGCATTAACTTATAGGCAATATCTTGATGATAGTTATAAAGAAAAAGATAAGTACCTGAAGACAGTAGAAAAAATCCTGGAAATTATAGAAAGGCAAACCAGTTATAATTTTGATACAAAAAAAATGAACCATGGTGCCCTTTTAAAAATCTTATCAAGTAAATTAAAAAAAGAAAATAAATTAACTGTTGTAACTACTAACTATGATACTCTTTTTGAAGAAGCAGCAGAAAGTTTAGAAATGACTGTGATTGATGGCTTTAGTTTCTCATATTATCCATATTTTGATAGTAATATGTTTGACTGGAAATTGGTTAGAGATGTTCCAAATGTTAAAACTACACAACTTGAATACAAGGAGAATGTAATCAATTTACTAAAGATTCATGGATCATTGACGTGGGAACGTTCTGAAAGTGATCAAAAGATAAGACGAAAACAAAAAGATTCTGTTAATAATCCAATTATGGTATTTCCTAGTTCTAATAAATATGTTCAAAGTTACGATAAACCTTATTTTGAGCTTTTTACCAAATTTCAAGAACTTTTAAGAAGACCTAATACTCTACTTATTACTACAGGTTTTAGTTTTGCTGATAATCACATTGCTACTATGATTACACAGGCAATAAAACATAACCCAGGGCTAAATGCTTTAGTGAGTGACCATAATATATCGCAAGGACATAATAATTGGGAAGAACTTTATGATTTAATGGAAGATCACTTTCAAATTGCCTTTTTGAAAGCAACATTAAATGCTGATCTAATTGATTACGTAGGTGAACAAAATGTTTATTGATAATTTTTATGACAAAATTGATAAAAGCAACTTTTATCTAGGTATGGTCTCTCAAGTTTATCGAGAGAATAGTGTGGTTCAAGTGGAAAACTTATCTTGGTTATCTCATAGAAAAATAAAATCAGAGATGCTTATCCCTAATACGATTAATTATTTTATCATTGTAGATTCTATTCAAGGGTTATTTATTGGAGAGGTTTATCAATCTAAGGTAGCAGCTTCGGAAAGCGTCCATGACTCAATGAATAACGGTGTAACCGAAGATGTATATCCAGAATTAAATATTGATGTAATAGGTGTTATGAAACCAGATGAGGATACTTTTAAACTTGCGGGCTTCTATACAGTGGGGATAACAGATAAGGTGTATATTGCTAATGAAAAGCTAATTGAAATATATTTAGATTCTATTGAAATTAAATATAATAGCAATACTGATGAATTACCGCTTTCTGCGTTTGCAAACTTTTCAAAATTAGAAAATCAACCAGTTTATTTGAATCCAAGTACACTTTTCGATCGGCATATTATGGCGGTTGGAACGACAAACAGTGGTAAATCAACATCAGCCTTGTCTATCTTGGATAAATTGGTAGAAAATAATAAGAAGCTATTGATTATTGATCCAACTGGCGAATATAGAGATTCATTTACTGAGTTAACACAAGAAACTCCAAAGGGAGAGGTTTGTAAACTTAGACTAGGTGTTGATACTGTATTATCTGTTGGAGAAGTTTCAAATCAACAATGGGCAATGTTATTTGAGACAAATGATTCTACGCAACCAGCTATACTTGCCAACGCAATAAAAAGTTTAAGATATCAAAAGAAAGTTGGTCAATCAGACATTTATATAAAAGATGGTCGATCAGTTATAGATGTTGGTAAACAAATGGCAAGTGTGACGGTTGAGGATAAGGACTTTGAATTAAAGTTTTTGCCTGACCAAATAGCTGCGGAGACGGATAAAACAAATAAAAGTGGTAAAGTATATCAACAGGAGAGCTTTAATTTTAATAACAATCAGTGGCTTGTTCAAAAGGTCCAATATAAGCTAGATAATACTAGCTTGATAAATTTTTTTAGTAACGATAGTTCAAAGAAAAATTTATTGCAACAATTGGATGTATTCTTGCAGAAGCCAAATTCTGCTTTATATATTGATACTTCTGCGATTGGTACTAATGACGGTATTGGTGGTATGATTATTGATTTAATTAGTAATTACTTAATTAATAAGCAAAGAGATGAAATTAACCCGTTTGTTTTTTTTGTTGATGAAGTACATAGATATACAAAAGCAATTAATTCTGAAAATGATTATTATACAGGTTTGACTTCAATTGCTAGAGAAGGACGTAAAAAGGGAATTTTTTTGTTTTTAACCACTCAGAACCCGCAAGATGTTCCTGACATTTTATTAGGACAAGTAGGAACTTTGTTAGTTCACCGCTTAACACATGTAGAAGAGATAAGGACTATACAAAATCATTTAAAAGCAAACTCTTTAGGACAAATAAAAAAGCTCGATAAGGGTGAAGCAATATTAACTAGTATAAATTTACTACAAGATCTTCATTTAAATATGAATAAAACTAATAGGCATCATAAGAATGATACTCCACAATTGTAGTTTTATTATTAATATAGAGTTTTTAGAAGGAGAAAAGTAATGAACTACCTATTAATAGATACAAATATATTTGTTAGTAAGAAATTTGATGTGGCACAAGAATATTTTACAATTTTAACTGATTTAGTTTCCAATGAGGAAGTTATTGTCTTATATAATGATATCCTATTACATGAGTATAAGAATAATATAGATAAAATGATAAATGTGTCAACAAAGATAATAACGGCGGGATTAAAACAAACGGGTTCGTTATTATCCAAGTATAAGCCAAATGAAGAAAAGAATAATAAAGAAATAAGTAAGAACTTTGAGAAATACTGGATTAATAACATAAAAGAAACATTTTGTGGTAAATTTTTTCAATTGAGCCCAAAACAAATAGAGATTTCGAAAGACGTAGATTCAATATTTAAGAATTACTTTGAGGTTATGCCACCTTTTGAAAATAAAAATGAAAAAAAGACAGAATTCCCTGATGCTTTTATTGCTTATTCATTAAAAGATTGGAAAGATAAAAATGCGGGGGAGGAAGATGATGTTTATATTATTACTCAAGATAAAGGAATGAAGTGTTGTTGTAAATCTCTTGATATAAAAACATTTGATTCCTTAGAAAGTTTTTATGATTTACTGAATAGTAATTCAAATTTTGAAGGGCTTAATGAATTATTAAAGCGAAAATTAAATGAAACTATTAGT
>JAKDZT010000025.1 GCA_030462125.1 Tetragenococcus sp. | reverse complement strand
ACTTTAAAGAAAATGTCTTATTTTTTATTCCAGTTGGTTTAGGTGGTTTGACTGGGATATTCATTTTATCTTTTGCGGTTAGTTTTTTATTAGGAGCTTATGCCAGTATTATTTTGTGGTTTTTTGTTGGTTGTATTGTAGGAAGTGTTCCTGCTTTGTGGAAGGAAGCTGGTAAAAAAGGTCGTTCCATGCGAGAATTGATCATTTTAATTGTTAGTTTTGTAGCAGCTACGATTTTTTTATGGCAAGGTTCTGGTTTATTTACCGAAGTTCCGCACAACATTTGGACGTGGATGATTGCTGGTTTTTTAATTGCTTTAGGTGTGATTGTTCCCGGTTTAAGTCCATCCAATTTTCTTATTTATATGGGCATGTATAAAGCGATGGCAGATGGGTTTAAAAGTTTGGATCCCAGTGTGATTATACCTATCGGGATCGGCGGTATTATTACTGTTTTTAGCCTTTCTAAATTAATGGACTATATCTTCAGTAAAGCTTACCCTCAATTATTTCACTTTATTATGGGCGTGGTTTTTGCTTCGACTATTATGATCATACCGACAGATTATGACGGTTTTGGTGTCATTGATTATAGTGCTTGTGTATTCATGTTAGTGTTGGGCGCCCTTTTAGGAGCTTGGATGAGCCATTTAGAAGAACGGTATAAATAATATGAACAAGCTAATTACTGTGAGCAAAAAATTTGTAAATCCTTGAGAATATGATATAATAGTACATGTAGAAAACTGTCTATTTCTTAATCGCACTGATATGATGTTAGTGCGATTTTTTACCGATAGAACAGCTCATCGCGCATTTTAGGAGGTGAGTAAACGTGGCGAAGATACCGCAACAAGAGATTGATGATATTCGGGATAAAACGAATATTGTTGATGTTATTGGTCAATATGTACAATTGAAAAAATCAGGCAGTAAAAATTATTCGGGCCTTTGTCCGTTCCACAATGAAAAAACGCCATCGTTTTCTGTTGCTGAAGATAAACAGTTTTATTATTGTTTCGGTTGCGGTCGTGGAGGAAATATTTTTTCTTTTATACAAGAGATAGAAGGCCTTTCTTTTGTTGAGTCAATTTTGAAAGTGGCTGAGATAGAAGGCATTGAGGTCTCTGAACAATATCGTAATGTTTCAGTGGAAAATGAGGTTAGTTCAAAGCAACAGCAGTTAATCCAACTGTATGAAAAAGCAGCTGAGGTTTATCATCATATGTTGGTTAACACAGCGCTAGGTGAAACAGCACTTGATTATTTGCATAAAAGGGGTTTAAGTGATCAGTTGATTGAGGAGTTTAATATTGGCTTTGCTCCTAACCAACGTGATTTTTTGTTTCGTGTTTTTCAAAATGAGTCCTTAGATTCTGAAATTTTTCCTGAATCGGGATTGTTTGTGGAACGAGAGAATGAAGAGCTAGCTGATCGCTTTTATCAACGGATTATGTTTCCCATTCGTAATTTTCAAGGAAAAACAGTCGGTTTTTCGGGTCGTTTTTTTGCAACAGAGGATTTTAACGATCAAGATCAGCCGAAATACCTGAATTCTCCTGAAACAGAACTATTTAACAAGCGTGAAATCTTATTTAATTTTGATAAAGCGCGCAGTAGCATCCGAAAGAGTGGTACGGTCTATCTATTCGAAGGTTTTATGGATGTTTTGGCAGCTTATCGCTCAGGGATTACAAATGGCATTGCTTCAATGGGAACTAGCTTAACGAATGAGCAGATTACATCGATTTCTCGCCTAACTCAAGAATTAGTTCTTTGTTATGATGGCGATCAAGCCGGCATTGCTGCAACAGATCGAGCAATTGGTCATTTGCAAGAAGCAAGCCAACTGGATCTATCTGTTGTCAGTGTCCCAGAAAAGCTTGACCCTGACGAATATGTTAAAAAGTACGGTCCAGAAGGTTTTGTCAGTTTACTTGAGCATGGGAAAGAGACGGTATTTTTATTTAAAATGCGCTATCGTCGCATGGGTAAAAATATGTCTAATGAAAAAGAACAGGTGGAGTATGTGCAAGAATTATTGCACGACCTGTTGGATGTCGATTCTTTAATTGAGCAAGATCGTTATTTGACGCAATTGTCTACGGAATTTCAAATATCAAGAGAAACATTACAGCAACAATTACGTGATTTGAAGCAACAACGCAGAAGTAAAGAAAAGGCGCCTACGCCAACGGCTACAACCCCAGCTCAAGAAGCTCCACAAAGTTCAGTGAAAAAGACAAAGGTGCAAAAAGCAGAGGAGTTGTTGTTATATCGTTTGTTTAACGATGAAACACTGAACCAACGTTTGAAGCAATCTCAAGTCACTTTTTTCCACGAAGTTTATCAAGAGTTATATATGCTTTTTGATGCTTATATAGAAAGTGAAGGTGAATTTGTCCTTGCGAAGTTTTTGGACTTTCTAAAAGATGATCGAATGCGTAATATCGTTAGTACCATTGCTAGTTTGAAGGTGCCCGAAGAAGGAAGCCAGCAAGAAATTGAGGACTTATTGCAGGTCATTCAAACATCTAGTTTGGTGGAAGAAATTAACGACAAAAAGCTCAAGTTGCAAGAAGCTAGTCAAAAAGGGAATCAACAAGTAGAATTAGGGTTAGCGACTGAAATTATAAACCTGACAAAAGAATTAAAACAAGCCAAATAGCAGCATCGAAGGAGGACTTCTCTTATGGCAGAAGAAACAAAAGTTAAATACGAACAAGCGGCAAAGGATTTTATTAAGAAAAATAAAACCAAAGGTCAAGTTTTTTATGATGAATTATCTAATGAATTAGCTACACCTTATTCATTGGAAGCTGAAGGTATGGATAAACTAATCCAACAAGTAGAAGATGCCGGTATCAGCGTTGTTGATGAAAACGGCGAACCATCATTACGTAGTTTAAAAACAACAGAAAAAACTGAAAAAGCAAAACCTAAAGATGACCTGTCTGCTCCTACAGGGGTAAAAATTAACGATCCTGTTCGTATGTACTTGAAAGAAATTGGCCGTGTTTCGTTATTAACAGCTGAAGAAGAAGTTGATTTAGCGCTAAAAATTGAAGAAGGCGACCAAGAAGCAAAACAACGCTTAGCAGAAGCCAACCTTCGTTTAGTCGTTAGCATTGCGAAACGTTATGTAGGGCGTGGCATGCAATTTCTTGATTTGATTCAAGAAGGTAACATGGGCTTGATGAAAGCAGTAGAAAAATTTGATTATCGTAAAGGTTTCAAATTTTCGACTTACGCAACTTGGTGGATTCGTCAAGCAATTACGCGTGCGATTGCCGACCAAGCCAGAACGATTCGTATTCCAGTTCATATGGTTGAAACAATCAACAAATTGATTCGTATTCAACGTCAATTACTGCAAGATTTAGGGCGCGAACCAACGCCTGAAGAAATCGGCGCAGAAATGGACTTGCCAACGACTAAAGTTCGAGAAATTCTAAAAATTGCGCAAGAACCCGTTTCTTTGGAAACACCGATTGGAGAAGAAGATGATTCTCATTTAGGGGATTTCATCGAAGACCAAGAAGCTACGAGTCCAGCCGATCACGCAGCTTATGAATTACTAAAAGAACAACTAGAAGATGTCTTGGATACATTGACAGATCGAGAAGAAAACGTTTTGCGCTTACGCTTTGGTATTGATGATGGACGTACGCGTACATTAGAAGAAGTGGGTAGAGTATTTGGCGTAACGCGCGAACGTATCCGTCAAATTGAAGCCAAAGCTTTGCGTAAATTACGTCATCCGTCTCGTTCAAAACAATTAAAAGATTTCTTATAATAACAGTTAAGACTTTTAAAGGTTTAATCGACTTTTAAAAGTCTTTTTTTATAGAGAGAAAAATTTAAAGCAAGAAAATCCATTTAACAGCGAAAATAATTAGAGTGCCACTTGTTTCCTCCCTTTAGTTTCGATATGATGTTAGGAAAATACCAATCAAAACTAAAGGGGCTTTTTTATGGAAGAAGTGAGATATGAAACATTTGTTGACGGCATGAAAGCTTGCGTCCCTACGATTTTAGGCTATTTAGGTATTGGTTTTGCTTTAGGCGTTGTGGGCAAAGGCGTAGGTTTGTCAGTTTTTGCTATTTTTTTAATGTCTGTGATTGTTTATGCGGGAAGCGCGCAATTCATTATTTGTGGTTTGCTGGCGATTCAAGCGCCAATTACTTCTATTATAGCGACAGTTTTTCTTGTGAATTTACGCCATTTTTTAATGAGTCTTTCTGTGGCTCCTTACTTTCGTCAAGCTTCATTGTTAGAAAACATTGGGGTTGGTACGCTACTGACAGATGAATCTTATGGCGTTTTGACAATGGCCTTAAAAAAGATGGGAAGAGTAAGCATCGCTTGGGCCAATGGCTTGAATATTTGTGCTTATTTAACTTGGATCGTGGCCACTGTGCTAGGTGCCTTGTTAGGCAATTTTATTCCAGAACCTGAAGTTTTTGGCTTGGATTTCGCTTTGGTCGCCATGTTTTTAGGCCTTTTTTTATTTCAGGTAGAAGTTCCTATAAAGACAAAAACCAAACAAACGATTATTGTCTTAATGAGTGTTATTGTTGTATTATATCTACTGATGTGGTTTACAACGCCTGAAATTGCGGTGATTATAGCAGCTTTAGTAGGCTGTTTTGTGGGGGTGGCAACACATGATAAGTACTGAATATCTATATTTAATGTTAGGCTGTTTTATTGTGACTTGGATCCCTCGCATTTTACCTTTTGCTTTTGCTAAAAAAATGCAGTTTCCCGCAAAGTTTCGTTTATTTCTTGATTACTTACCTCTATGTATTTTAGCGGCTTTACTGGTACAAAACTTATTGAGCGTTTCGACTGGCAAGGCTCCAGTACTAAATGTTCAAGAAACAATAGCATGTATTCCTGCTTTAATTGTAGGAATTTATACAAAAGATTTGATGAAAATCGTTGTCACAGGTATTATAGCAATAGCACTTATTCGTTTTTTTATTTAAAGGAGAAAAAAGTATATGAATGAATTGATTGCCTCTGTTTTTACCGGAATTATTACCGATGAAAATGAGCAACATTACTTTGTCCAAAAAAATGGACAAACTTTTAAGTTAAACAAAGAAGAAGGAGATTATGCATTAGGAGAAGCGGTGGAAGGTTTTGCTTATTTTAATCAAAAGCAAGAGGCTGCTTTTACTACTGTGATCCCTAAAATAAGAAAGGGACATTATGCTTTTGCTCCTGTTATCGAAGTTCGACGTGACCTAGGTGTATTTGTCGATATTGGGTTACCCGATAAAGACATCGTCGTTTCCTTAGACGAACTACCTACATTAAATGAACTATGGCCTAAAAAAGGCGATCGATTAATGGTTGCTTTGCGGGTTGATAAAAAAGAACGGGTTTGGGGAACTTTAGCAGAAGAAAAGAATTTTCAATCACTGAAAAAAATTGCTAATGAAGGTATGAGAAATAAAAATATTGCAGGAACAGTTTATCGTCTAAAATTGGTGGGAACCTATCTATTAACCGACGATTATTATATTGGCTTTCTTCACCCTTCTGAAAGATACTCGGAACCTCGTTTAGGCGAACATATTTCGGGTCGGGTCATTGGCGTGCGCCCAGATGGTGTATTAAATATCTCAGTAAAACCTCGTGCTCACGAAGCGATTCCCGACGATGCAGCGATGATATATGCGTATTTAAAACAAAAGCCTAATCAAGAAATGACTTATACAAATAAGTCCTCCCCCGAAGAAATTAAGCAATTGTTTGGCATTAGTAAAGCGCAATTTAAGCGCGCGATAGGTCATTTGATGAAACAAAACTTAATTACCCAAGAAGATGGAGTAACGAAGATAATTGACAGTTCTAAGTGAGAAAGCTTGTCTATTTCTCTTTTCTATTTTATACTTATTTTAAAATAGCGTTTGCTAAAACGACGCTTAGATTATAATTATTGTAAATAATAAGTGGTGGAGGTTCCTATGAGTACCGGTGAAGCATTGAAAAAGACCAAAAGACAGCTCCATGAGTCGGGTTTTAAACTGACTCCACAAAGAGAAATTATCTTACTTGTTTTATTAGAAAATGAAAGAGACCATTTATCGGCTGAAGAAATTTTTTTCTTTGTTAAAGAAAAAAACCCAGATATTGGTTTAGCTACGGTCTATCGAACGTTAGAAATTCTCGTTGATTTGAGAATTGTAGATAAGGTCAGCTTTGACGATGGGGTTTCCCGCTATGACCTTAGAAAAGATGGAGCCAAGCATTTTCACCATCACTTGTTATGTCTTGAATGTGGTAACATTGAAGAAATTGATGAAGATTTGTTAGGTAATGTGGAAGAAATTGTCGAAAAACGTTTTCACTTTGCAATTAAAGACCATCGTCTAACATTTCACGGAATATGTCAAAATTGTCAAAATAAACAAAAAGAAAGCTGATATCTCTCACAGCTTTCTTTTTGTTGTGAGAACAGCGTACAAGTGAGCGTAGCCCCCCTCAACCGAACCCGCCGTTTTCGCCTACTTCTAAATAACTTAAAGTGTTAATTTTGGTAAAATGGATTGCGGTTTGTGTTTGTTTTGTGAGATAATCCTAAAGTAGATGAAGAAGGTGGAAAACCAATGAATGAACAAGTAATGGAATATTTACACTACCTTTTGATTGAACGAGGGCTTTCGGCTAACACTAGGAAAAGTTACCAACGAGATCTGGAGCAGTATTTGTCTTTTTTACATAAAGAAAAAATTACCGCTTGGCAAGATGTGGACCGTTTAACTATTATTGCTTTTTTGCAATCTTTACAAGAAGAAGAAAAATCTTCTGCTACGATCACACGAATGGTGACTAGTTTACGACGCTTCCATCAGTTTTTGCGGCAAGAACGTTATATCGATCATGACCCTATGCAACATATCGAGTCACCTAAAACAACGCAAAAATTACCGGATACATTGAATGTTAACGAAGTGGAACGTCTGATTGAAGCTCCGGATACGAAAAAATTATTAGGAATGCGAGATCGCGCAATTTTAGAAGTAATGTATGCAACGGGCATGCGGGTAAGTGAGTTAATTAATATAAAGTTAAATGATCTACATTTAAGCATGGGCTTACTGCAAACAACGGGAAAAGGCGACAAAGAGCGGATTGTTCCTTTAGGGGATATGGCCATTTATTGGATAGAAACTTATTTGGAAGATGCCCGTCCAAAGTTGAGCCAAAAACATCCTGAAGAAGAGCATTTATTTGTCAACGGACATGGATCAAGTCTTTCCAGGCAAGGCATTTGGAAGAACTTAAAAGCATTGGTTTTAAAAGCAGGAATTAGGAAAAATGTCACGCCTCATACTTTACGCCACAGCTTTGCCACTCATTTGTTGGAAAATGGCGCTGACCTTCGAACGGTACAAGAGCTTTTGGGTCATGCGGATATTTCTACCACACAAATTTATACACATATTACTAAAAAGCGAATGACCGAGGTATACAAACAATATTTCCCGCGTACTTGAATTTTTTGAGCACGTGAGTTCAATGGGTGAGGAGTAGCCATGCCAGAAATACAAGTGAAATTGGATGTTTTTGAAGGTCCATTGGATTTATTATTACATCTGATTAAAACATTAGAAATAGACATTTATGATATTCCGATTGCGCAAGTGACTGATCAATATATGAGCTATATTCATGCAATGGAAACGTCACAGTTAGAAGTAGCAGGTGATTACCTTGTTATGGCAGCGACGCTGATGTCCATTAAAAGCCAGATGCTTTTGCCTAAACAAGAATTAGAAGAAGAGGATGACGAGTATGAAGAAGATCCTCGTGAAACTTTGGTTGAGCAATTACTAGAATATAGGAAATATAAATATGCTGCTAAACAGTTGGCAGAAAAAGCCGATGAACGAAGCAACTATTTCACCAAAGAACCTATGGATATGGACGAATATAAAGATGAAGATACATCCCTTGAAAAGGAGCAATTTAGTACAATTGATTTATACCTAGCTTTTCAATCGATGTTAGAAAAAAAGAAGAAACGTAGAGTGCTTAAAACGACGATTTCTGCTGATGAGACGAGTGTCGATGAAAAAATGCGTACCATGGAAACGCAACTATATCAACAAGATAATGCACGCGAGGGTTGTTTATTGGATTCTTTTATGGACAGTTTTGCTACTAGCGAAATTGTGGTAACATTTATTGCTCTATTGGAATTGGTTAAGAGTCGGAAAGCCAATGTGGCGCAAAGCGCTAATTATCAAGATATCCTGCTTTATCCAGTATATGATGAAGGAGGTTATTTAAATGAATGATACCGGTCAATTAGAAGCATTGCTTTTTGTTGCAGGCGATGAAGGGATGGCGTTAGAAGAATTAAGTTTTCTTATCGGTCAGCCTACGCCTGATATTTATCAGTTGATACAAGCCTTAAACCAAAAGTATCAAGAAGATATACAATCATCGTTAAATATTCTTGAATTAGGAAATCATTTTGTTTTAACTGCTAAAAAGGAATATGCGCCTATTTTAAAAAAATACGCTAAATCTCCCATAGCGAATCGCCTTTCACAGGCGGCGCTGGAAACATTATCGATCATAGCTTATAAACAACCCATTACTCGGATGGAAGTTGATGATATAAGAGGCGTGCAATCCTCTGGTTCTGTACAGAAATTAACTACCCACCGTTTAATTGAAGAAAAAGGACGAGTCGAAGGTCCCGGTAGAGCGATTTTGTATGGGACAACGGAATATTTTATGGATTATTTTGGCTTAAAATCAATCCAAGAATTGCCTGATATTCAAGCGCTGGAAGAAGAACTATCAGCGGATATGCCCCTTGATCTGTATGCCGATCGTTACGAAGAACCCACCGAAGAAAAAGGAGAAAATTAAATGCAACGATTACAAAAGGTGATTGCCCATGCTGGTATCGCTTCTAGAAGAAAAGCTGAAGATTATATTACCCAAGGTCGTGTGAAAGTTAATGGCGAAGTGGTGAGAGAATTAGGTGTGCAAGTGAACCAAAAGGATCAAATTGAAGTAGATCAAGTACCTATTTATCAAGAAGAACCTGTTTATTATATGTTTTATAAACCACGAGGCGTTATTTCTGCAGCTTCTGATGATAAAAATCGTACCGTGGTAACCGATTATTTTACAGAGACTAGCGAACGAGTTTATCCTGTGGGCCGCCTAGATTATAATACTTCTGGACTGTTGCTTGTAACCAATGACGGTGATTTTTCACAAAAATTGATGCATCCTAAACATGAAGTAGATAAAGTTTATGTAGCTAAGGTAGACGGAGTCGCTAGCAATAAAAAACTAATGCCTCTTACTAAGCGGATGACTATTGAAGGAAAGAAAGTAGCACCCGCTCAATTTGCGATTTTATCTACTGATACCAAAAAGCAAACGAGTATCGTACAATTGACGATTCATGAAGGACGAAATCATCAAGTAAAAAATATGTTGAAAGCTTGCGGCTTTCCCGTTGAAAAACTAAAAAGGGAACGCTACGGACATTTGGCATTAGGAAATTTGCGGCCAGGAGAATACCGGTCCTTACACAAAAATGAAGTTAATCGATTATTAGAAGAAACAAAAGTCTAAGTGTAAAATTTATTGAGGATTATAGTGGTGAGAAAAGAAGAAGTTGTTATTTGTAATTAGACTATGATAGCTACTAATGAAAATTGGGAAAACTAGAGTAGGATCAGAAAAGGGACCCTAAAAATGGGGAAAACTAGAGTAGGATTCGAAAAGGGACCCTAGAAATTAGGAAAAACTAGAGTAAGTTCAGAAGTTGTCCTCTTTTCCTTGTCTTTTCAAATATGGGAGCTAATTCTATTCTGCTCCCTCTTTCTGTCTCTGGTCCCATAATGTTGAATGCTTGTAGGCTTATGTAAAACATACCTTTATAACTTAAAACGTTACAAACAAAAGTAAAATAGTTGAAATTACTCCCCATTTATGTATAATTAAATTGTAGAAAAAAATAATAAAGGTTCGTCTTCAGGGGCAGGGTGCAATACCCGACCGGTGGTAAAAGTCCACGAGCTGCTTGATGCAAGTAGTTGATTTGGTGTAATTCCGATACCGACAGTACAGTCTGGATAAAGAAGATAGAGCATATTTGGTTTATCTGACTTTTGTTACTCCAAATACTCTATTCTCCCTTGGGAAAATAGAGTATTTTTTTGAATAATCAAAAGCAGAAAAATAAATAGGTTCAATTGAAGATGAATCCTTGTACTAGGAGGATTTATATGCATAGTAATTCAAGGAAAATGGTGGCCGTTGCCATGTTTGCAGCGATGGGTTTGGTATTACAGTATATTGCTTTTCCAGTGATGCCTGCTTTTGGTTTTTTGAAGATTGATTTTAGTGATGTACCAGTTATTTTAAGCATGTTTTTATTTGGGCCAGCCAGTGGAATATTAACGGCTTTTCTTCGTTCGTTTTTACATATGTTAACCACTGGATTAGCGCCGCAAAACATTGTAGGGGATGTAGCTAGCTTTTTAGCAACCATTTTTTATTGTTTACCCATTTATTATTTCTTTAATAAAGGGGCAAACTTACGTAATAAGATTGTTGGCACTTTTCTAGGCGTACTTTCTATGACCTTATTTATGAGTATCGCTAATTATTTTGTTATTACCCCCTTATATTTGAGATTTTTTCAATTATCGGTAACCGAAATGTTAGGAATGCCATTAGCAAATTATGTCGTCCTTGGAATTTTGCCGTTTAACTTAATTAAAGGTGGACTAGTCAGTGCAGTATTCTTAGTGCTTCATGCAAAATTACTTCCGTGGATTAATCGAAAACGACAACGTTCAGTGCCTCATTCTCCGATGAACTAAATAGTAAAAGCAAGGCTTGAAATCGACAAAAGCGATTTGAGCTTTGCTTTTTTTATGATGTGTGACGAACATTTAATTTCATTATTTTTTTATTAAGTTAGTAAAAAATAGCTAATGAAAATTTCATGTTTGTCCATTTTTTGCTGGGAATTTTGGTGTATAATAAATATAAGTTATTTTGCTAATAAAATAGTTCTTGCTGGAGGTTATATGGACGAATTTATTTTATCCTTGTTTATGATGAGAAATGATAAGTTGAAAAAAACGACACTTTATCAGATTTTAGTCGGGAAACATACGTCTTCTGTCTTATGTTACGCTTATTTTCATGATCTTTTGCCATTTTTTTCTGTTTTACCAACATTAGGGGAAGAAGAATTTTATCAAAATTTGGCAGATTTAACGAATAAAGGTTGGTTAGAAAAAGAGGAGCAGCACTTTAGCTTAGCAAAAAGTGTTTCAACAGCTAATTTGCTACAAACATCTACGTTTCAGCCCTTGGATTTTTTTAGATTTGGCAGAAAAGAAGAAATTTGTTGGCGTTCGTTGCGTTTCTTGTTACAGGTGGTTTCTTTTTTAGGAAAAGAAAAGTCGTATATACCACTGGAAAATGCACCGATTTATACTGAAAGAGTGCGAACGGTTATTCATCAATATAAGGGGAATTTAGCTGACTTATTGTATCAAGAAATGAGCCAACTATTTCAAGCTTTGTCAGAAGAGCATGCGGACTTGCTGGCACAAACACTTTCAGGCTATCAGCAAGAAGGAGCTGCTTTTTTCCAATTAACACCAGACAAGTATGAGCAACTTCCTTGGTCCTCTTTATATAAATCAGCAGCTGTGCATCATTTCTTAGCTCAAGTAACGAAGCATCCAAACGATCTATTATATAAATTTTTACGTCCGTTACTTTTGCAAAATTATAACCAGAGCATGCTGCAAACACGTACATTGATCCAACAAGGAAATAGTATGGAACAGGTAATGCAACAGCGAAAACTAAAGCGGGGAACGGTACAAGATCATTTGATAGAATGGGCATTAGCAGACAAGTCGTTTTCTTTTGCTGATTTCTTATCACAAGCTACGCAAAATAAGTTAAAAAATATGCCAAAAGCTTCATTTACTTATTCATTTAAAGAGCTGGCAGAAACATTTGACGCTACATTTTTAGAGATACGTCTTTATCAAATTTGGAGGAAAAAGCAGTCCTTATGTTAGAAGAAGCACTACATCGTTATTTTCATTATAAAGCGTTCCGACCTGGGCAAAAAGAAACGATTACTTCTTTATTGCAAGGAAAGGATATGTTAACTGTGCTTCCTACAGGTACAGGCAAAAGTCTTTGCTATCAGTTACCTGCTTATCTAAAGGAAGGAACGGTGGTAATCGTTACACCATTAATTTCTTTAATGGAGGATCAACTTTCTTCTTTACAAAAAAACGGTGAAAAACGTGGCGTTGCTTTAAATGGGAACTTGAAAGAACAAGATAAGATGTATATTTTGGATCATTTGGCTAGATATACATTTGTTTTTTTAAGCCCAGAAATGCTTATGCAAGAAAAAGTGTTATCGCGGCTGCAACTTTATTCTATTTCACTATTTGTGGTTGATGAAGCTCATTGTATTTCGCAATGGGGGATTGATTTTCGACCGGAATACAGAAATTTAAAACAAGCAAAAAACCGTTTGAATCACCCGGTAACTTTAGCCTTAACAGCTACGGCGACTGCTGAAGTCAAAGAAGAGATAAAAACAGTATTGCTCGATAAAAACGCTGGTGAATATTGTGATTCAGTTGATCGGCCAAATGTTTCTTTATCTGTCCATCATACGGATGCAAAATTGGCTGATTTAAAACAGTTACTCACAACAGCGAGCGGGTCTATTCTTATTTATTGTGCGACAAGAAAAAAAGTAGAAGAATTATACCATCAATTGAAAAGTGATTATGTCATTGGTTATTATCATGGTGGCCTTGATAGCAGTCAGAGGAAACTTTTGCAGCGACAGTTTATCAAAGACCAATTGCAAATTCTGGTTTGTACAAATGCGTTTGGTATGGGTGTGGATAAGCCAGATATACGTATGGTCATTCATTATGATTTACCTGATAGTTTAGAAAACTATATGCAAGAAATTGGCAGAAGCGGTCGTGACCAAAACCCTAGTGATGCGATCCTTCTATACCAACCCAAAGATGAAAAAATCCATTACTTTATGCAGCAACAAGCCCAACAAGAGCGAGAATTTTTTGAGTTCCGAGTGGCACATCAACAATTAAGTAATCTAACAGAATCACAAGAAAAATGGTTGCGACAAGTAAAAATTGCAGGAAAAGATTTTTTCTTAGCACAATTGCGAAAAAACGAGACAGAAAAGCAGAAAAAACTTGAACAAATGCTCGAGTATATTCAGTTTAAAGGTTGTCGTAGGGAATTTTTATTAGATTACTTTGGGGAAAGATTGACAGACCCCCCTGAGCGTTGTTGTGATTTTCATGGGCTAACAAATATCACCTTAGAAGAAAAAGAGTTTCATTTTCCTCAAAAAAGAATGCATTGGCAAGATATTTTACTAAAAATGTTTAAAGAAGAAAAATGACAGCGATTTTGGAAGACATAAACGGATAACCTATGGTATAATACAGCGGAAAGATAGTGAGTGGGAGGTCATGTGAAGTGAGTAGAAAAGATAGAAACAAAGATTCGCAAGAACAAGAACCGTGGGAACAACCCATATATGATACAGAAAGCGACGAAGAAAATACGTCTCGTTCGCAACAACGTCATCAAAAGAAAGGAAGTAGCGGCTTCCTAACGATTGTTGTTGTTTTGTTAGTTTTAATTATTGCAGTACCTACCGTTGCTGGTTTATGGGTTATGAACCGGAATAACGATACTGAAACTGCTGCTAATACTGAACAAACTACGTCAAGTACAGTAGAATCATCTACAACGTCTACTTCAGAGGAATCTTCGACAGAAGAAAGCAGCTCAACTGAAGAAACTTCTTCAGAAGAAGAAGCAGATGAAAATGAAGAACAGCAAGCTGCTGAAGATGAGCAACAACAAGCTGCAGAAGAAGAACAGCAACAGGCAGCTGAAGAAGACCAACAAGCAGCGCAAGATCAAGGTCAAGCTCAAAATGAAGGACAAGATCAAAACCAAGGCCAAGAGCAAGGTCAACAAGATGGACAACAAGACCAACAAGGTCAAGATCAACAAGGTCAAGAAGGACAAGATCAACAAGAAGCTCAAGATGATCAAGGCAGCCAAGGTGGCAGTGGTTATGCCACTGTTCAAGCTGGCGATGGGCTACAACAAGTAGCTGAAAGAAGCGGATTGAGCGTTGAAGAACTTGCTGAACTAAATGGAATGGATCCTAATAATTTTCACGTAAATCCAGGACAAGAGTTAAGAACCGAATAAAAAAAGCCGCCCATGCGGTTTTTTTTAATATCAGTTAGTCAAGTACTTGTATCTTTTGGCTATGAGATAAGGGTTCAACTATTATAAACTAAATATTTTTTTGTTTTAGACAAGGGAGAAACGACATGCACAAAATCAATATTGCCATTGACGGTCCAGCATCTTCAGGGAAAAGTACGGTGGCTAAAATTATCGCTAAAGACTGTGGATTTATTTATACAGATACTGGAGCGATGTATCGGAGTGTCACTTATTTAGCCTTAAAACATCAAGTACCTCTGACAGATGAAGCGGCTTTAGTTGAATTGATTGAGAATTACCCAATCACTTTTAAGCAAACAGATCATAGACAACTCATATTGGTGGAAGAACAAGATATTACAGATGCCATTCGTCAACCTGAAGTAACCAATAATGTATCTGAGGTTTCGGCTTTTCCAAAGGTCCGAGCTCATTTGGTCAAAGCACAGCAGAAGATTGCTGCTTCAGGTGGCGTCGTAATGGATGGAAGGGATATCGGTACAACAGTACTTCCTGACGCTGAAGTCAAGATTTTTTTAGTCGCCTCAGCAAGCGAACGAGCAAAAAGGCGCTATAAAGAAAATCAGGCTAAAGGAATAAAAAGTGATTTTGACACGTTAAAAGGTGAAATTGAACAACGAGATTACACTGATTCGCATCGTGCTACTTCTCCGCTAAAACAAGCCGAAGATGCTGTCTTAGTCGACACCACGGGAATGACCATCGCCGAAGTGGTGGCAAAGATCAAAGAGGTAACTAAAGAAAAAGTGTAAGGGGGAATTTAAATGAAGAAAAAAATGAGTGCCTGTTTGGCGCTTTTGAGTGCTTTATTTATTGTTGGTTGTTCAACAAATGAACAAAATTCTGCTGATACCAATGAAGCAACGACACAAACGAGTCAAAAACAAGAAGAAATTGCCGTTACAGTTGAAATCGAAAAAGAAGACGAAACGATCGATGAAAAAGAAATAGAAACAACGACAGATGAAACACTAATGCAAGTGATGCAAGATAATTTTTCTATTGAAGAAGATGGCGGTATGATCACAGCTATCGACGATGTTGAACAAGATGAAGATGAAAATATGTATTGGACATATACAATTGATGATGAAATGGTCAATACCGGCGCAAATGAAACTACTTTAGAAGATAGTGATCAAGTCGTTTTTACTTATGATAAAGTTGAATAGATGGTCTTAACTTATAAGAACCATCTAGAAATAAGTCATTAGCAAACGCCTAATAAATAAATTTGGCGTAATTTAGGACTTTTCAACAAAAATACGCAGAAATCGCTTTATTTTTTTGCCATTATAGCATACACTAAAAAGTGTAGTGTTTTTTAAATCGTTGGTTAGGAGGACATATGTTATGACAGAATTTGAAAATAATAACTTTGAAGAAAACGGTGAAACAATGGAAGATGCGCTAAACGCTGTTCACGATGTAAAAGTCGGAGATATCGTAAAAGGCGAAGTGCTTGCTATTGAGGAAAGACAAGCAATGGTTGGAATCGAAGGTACAGGAGTTGAAGGTGTAGTACCTGCTAAAGAACTATCGACTTTACCTGTAGAAGATATTAATGAAATAGTAAAAGTCGGTGATGTACTTGACTTTGTCGTTATTTCATCTATCGGTAAAGATAAAGAAAATGGTAGCTATTTGCTTTCCAAACGTCGTCTTGATGCTAAAAAAGTTTGGGAAGAAATTGAAGAAAAATACCAAAACGAGGAAACGATCGAAGCTCCGGTAACAAATGTAGTCAAAGGTGGACTTGTCGTAGACGTTGGTGTACGAGGATTTGTGCCAGCTTCTATGGTTGAAGACTACTTTGTTGATGACTTCAATGACTATAAGGGTAAAACATTAGAATTTAAAATCATTGAAATTGAACCTTCAGAAAATCGTTTGATTTTATCCCATAAAGCTATCGTTGAAGAAGAAAAAGAACAGAAAAAAGCAGAATTGCTTAGCTCGATTTCAGAAGGCGATGTAATCGAAGGAACAGTAGCTCGTTTAACTGATTTCGGAGCATTTATCGATTTAGGTGGCATCGATGGATTAGTTCACGTTTCAGAAATTTCCCACGCTCATGTTGGAAAACCTAGCGATGTATTGAGTGTTGGGGATAAAGTAAATGTAGCAGTTTTATCTGTTGATCCAACAACTGAACGAGTTTCCTTATCTATTAAAGACACACTGCCTGGTCCTTGGACTGATATTGAAGAAAAAGCACCAAAAGGAAGTGTCTTAGAAGGAACTGTAAAACGACTAACTAGTTTCGGCGCTTTTGTGGAAGTATTCCCAGGCGTGGAAGGTTTAGTTCATATTTCACAAATTTCGCACAAGCACATTGCGACACCGCATGAAGTATTATCAGAAGGAGACAACATTCAAGTAAAAGTCTTAGATGTTAATCCGGAAGAACACCGAATTGCTCTAAGTATTAAAGCTTTAGAAGAAAAACCTGAAGCGGAGGAAACAGAGGAACCAGCACCTGAGGACTACCAAGATTACCAAGATTCTGAAGAAGGTACTGGATTTACTATGGGCGATATTTTAGGTGACGCATTAAAAGATGACAATGATGAAGAAGAATAACCATCATTTTTTGAAAAAAGGCTGTTTTATGAACAGTCTTTTTTTATGCAAAAAATGAAATATTTAAGAATACTTGCATGATTAACTTTCATTGGGTACACTGGGTAAGTTAAAAGAGATGCTTGCATAACAAAAAAGTGTCGTATGATTCATTTTTTGATTATACGCGCTAGCTATTTCCTGAGAGCATTTGTTATGCAGTTGAAAATGGAGGGAAGAAAATGCCAATTCCGACGATAGCCATTGTTGGTCGACCAAACGTTGGTAAGTCAACAATTTTTAACCGAATTGCTGGACAACGAATTTCAATTGTAGAAGATACCCCCGGCGTGACTCGTGATCGTATTTATACAAAAGGCGAATGGCTTAACCAAGAATTTAATATCATAGATACAGGCGGCATCGATTTAAGTGATGAACCGTTTAAAGAACAAATCAAACATCAAGCAGAAGTTGCTATTGAAGAAGCAGACGTTATACTTTTTGTTACAAATGTTCGTGAAGGCGTGACAGAAGAAGACGAGTTAGTGGCACGTATTCTATATCAAAGTAAAACACCGGTAGTATTAGTAGTGAATAAAGCGGATAATCCTGAATTACGTAATGAAATTTTTGATTTTTATACCTTAGGATTAGGTGATCCTTACCCAATTTCGGGCAGTCATGGTATCGGACTGGGGGATGCTTTAGATGAAGCAGCTAAATATTTCCCTGAGGAAGAAAATAATGAAGAAGAGACCGCTATTTACTTTAGTTTAATTGGACGCCCCAATGTAGGAAAATCTTCACTGATTAACGCTATGCTGGGAGAAAATCGTGTGATTGTTTCAGAAACGGAAGGGACTACGCGTGAAGCCGTGGATACTCGTTTTGTCAGTGAAAGTGGACAAGAGTTCACCATGATCGACACAGCTGGGATACGAAAACGAGGGAAGGTTTATGAAAAAACTGAAAAGTATAGTGTGATGCGTGCGATGAGAGCGATCGACCGTTCGGATGTCGTCTTGATGGTCTTAGACGCTGAAGAAGGTATTCGTGAGCAAGATAAAAAAGTTGCTGGTTATGCTCACGAAGCAGGTCGTGCTGTTATCTTGGTTGTAAATAAATGGGACTTGTTAGAGAAAAAGACAAATACGATGCGTAAGTTTGAAGAAAAGGTTCGCAATGAATTTTTATATCTAGACTATGCGCCCATTATTTTTGTTTCCGCAGTGACAAGACAACGATTGAACAAATTGCCTGATCTGATCGAGCGAGTAGGAATGAACCAAAATTTGCGTGTCCCATCTTCTATTTTAAATGATGTGATTATGGATGCGGTGGCGATCAATCCGACTCCCACAGATAAGGGCAGACGCTTGAAAATTTTCTATGCAACCCAAGTTGCAGTAAAACCACCTACCTTTATTGTTTTTGTTAATGATGAGAAACTAATGCATTTTTCTTATTCTCGATTTTTGGAGAATCAAATCCGTCGCGCATTTGAATTTGAAGGAACTCCAATTCGTATTATTCCGCGTAGAAGAAAATAAAAATTCTATTATAGTACTTCCTTTTAATGAAGGGGTTTTGCATTTTTTCAATAAATAGCTAAAAAAGAAAAAAATGGCTTTAAAATGGCGAAAATCCTTGATATTAAAAGGTTCTTATGATAACGTTATATCAGA
>JAKDZT010000154.1 GCA_030462125.1 Tetragenococcus sp. | reverse complement strand
TTAATCTTCAAGCATTACTGATCAGCTGTCTTGCAACATTTATTTTGAGTGTAGCTGTAAGAAACGATGCAAATACGTTTGTGGCTGCACCTTTCCAATCGATTCAAGAAAGACTTACAGGAGGATCAAGTCAGGAGCAAGAACCATCAAGCTCACAAGATCCATCCCCAGAGACGACTACAACTTCAACGAACGAACAACCTGCAGCGGCGACTTCCAGTACAACACAAAGTTCTGCTGAACAAACAATTAATGATTCACAAGCAACAACGACAAGTCAAACTGCAAGCAGTAGCGTTACCGAAGAAGAACAAGAGCCAGAAACAGAAACAACGGAAGAACAAGTACCAGAGACAACCGAATCAAGCAGTGAACCAGACGAAACAACGGAATCTGAGCCAAATGAAACAACAGAGCCCAGCGAGGCTGAAACAAGTCAAACAAGCGAACCTTCAGAACCAGATGAAACAACGGAATCAATGGAACCAACAGAAGACCCAGAAACTTCTGAAGACCAAGAGGAAGATCCCGCCGTTGAATCCTCTGAAGTAAACGAACAAGAGGCTCCTGATGAAGAAGACGAAGAACCAACGATTCCGTCTGAAGAAGATGAACAATAACAAATAAGCAAGCATAAAAGTCTGATTAGATTTTTATGCTTGTTTTTCTTTTAGTAGATAACTAGCTGGCAAGTATTCTACCAACCAAATGCCGCTTTCTGTAGGATAAAAAAAGTAACCGGAAGCTGCAGCTCTTAAGGCATAGACACGAAAAATAACTGGTTTAGCATCATGGCGCTTTCCGTTTTTTTCTGCTGTTTCTAAGTGCTCTGACAAATGGACGAATTCGCGGCCCATTTTCTTTAAACCTTCTGCTTGGATTATTTTTGCAGCAGTTGGACTTGTGCCGTGATATAAAAATTCAGGCGGGGTTGCAGGCTCTTGCAAAGGCAAAACCGGAATACTGTGGCCATATAAAGCCCGAATATAATTTCCTTCAATGATATATCGTTGTCTAGGACTATGATTTATAATTTGTTCAATTTGTTGTTGATCAATTTTTTGACCATAGTGGGCATTGAACTTGTCGATTAACTCGTTAACATTTACTCGACCATATTCATCTAATTTGAGTCCAATTTTTTCTGGCTGATGTCGTAAAACCAGGGCAAGACGTTTACTAAGTTTGGTGAGAGTCTCATTCATACTATCATCTCCTAAAATTATTTTAGCAAAAAGTAGTGATAAAGCACAGGTAGTCGTTTATAATTGCTGCCACGCTCCGTTATATTTGCCTGGAAATGGTCCCTTTGTTAGAATAAAATTAGTGAACGAAGTATGGAGTCTCTTTTTTTAAAGGATTTATTTTGTTTTTATTAAGCGGAAAAGATAACGCTTTCTAAAAATGTGTGGTTTGTTTTAATCCGTCGTAGATAAAAATTTTGAGGAAATTATTAATGAAAGGGAGTAATGTGATGAGTAAAGCAGGAAATATTGTAGAATTGATTGGCAACACCCCTATGGTTAAGTTAAATAAAGTTGTCCCTGAAGATGCTGCCGACGTTTATGCAAAATTAGAATTTTATAATCCAGGCGGTTCAGTGAAAGATCGGATTGCACTAGCAATGGTTGAAGCAGCGGAAAAAGATGGGCGCTTGCAAGCCGGTGGAACGATTGTTGAACCCACTTCAGGTAATACAGGGATTGGTTTAGGACTAGTGGCTGCAGCCAAAGGTTATCGCTTGATTATTACGATGCCAGAAACAATGAGTGTAGAACGCCGCTCCTTGATGAAAGGCTACGGTGCTGAATTATTCTTAACACCTGCCGCGGATGGAATGAACGGTGCGATCCAAAAAGCTCATGAACTTGCTGATGAACATGGTTATTTCTTGCCTATGCAATTTGAAAACCCAGCCAATTCTGAAATACATGAAAAAACAACTGGACAAGAAATTATCAAAGATTTTAACGGCAGTACTCCTGATGCGTTTATCGCTGGTATAGGAACTGGAGGCACTGTTACAGGTGTGGGCCATGCTTTGAAGAAATTAAATGAAAATGTGCAAATTTACGGACTAGAAGCTGCAGAAGCGGCATTGATCAAAGAAGGAATTAAAGGCAAGCATAAAATTCAAGGAATTTCAGCGGGTCTTGTTCCTGGCGTACTAGATCAATCGGTTTATCAAGATATCGTAACTGTATCAAGTGATCAAGCTATCGATATGGCACAACAAGTAAGTTCCGGAGAAGGCTTTTTGCCAGGAATCTCCGGTGGGGCGAATATTTACGGTGCGATTGAAGTTGCCAAAAAATTAGGCAAAGGAAATACTGTGGTAACTGTTGTACCAGATAACGGTGAACGTTATCTATCAACAGATCTTTTCAAATTTGATGAGTAAGTATAAGAAAAGGTTAGAGTTTTGCTCTAGCCTTTTTTTGCGCAGTAAAAAAGAAAGAACAGAAGCTGAATGAATAGTGAAAAGCTAAAACACTGTTCATTCAGGTGCTGAACGAACAGTAAAAAGCTAAAACACTGTTCATTCAAATACTGAGCGAACAGTGAAATGATAGAACACTACTCGTTCAGAAGTTAAAGATATAGATAATATAGATAATTGGAACTTTTATCTGAATATGAGCGGCTATGATCGTAAGTGTAAAATTTATTGAGGTTTATAGTGGTGAAGGAAAAGAGGTCGTTGTTTGTCATTAGACTATGATAGCTACTAACGAAAATTGAAAAACTAGGGTAGGATCCGAAAAAGGACCCTAGAAATCGGGAAAACTAGGGTAGGATACGCAAAGGGACTCTAGAAATCGGGAAATCTAAAGTAAGAAAAGAAGTTGTTCGCCTACCTTTTCAAACATGGGGGAGCCAATTCGTATTCTATTCTCTGTCTCTGGACCTATGATGTTGAATGTTTGTAAACTTATGTAAAATACACCTTTATAACTTAAAACGTTACGCTATGATTCTTATATTTTTAAGTAGAATCAAATTTTGTTAAGATAAATATATAACAGGAAAGGTGAGGCCGATGACTGGAAAATTATTTCATTACAACACATTAGGAACCCTGATGAAGGGTGGCTTTGATGGAACTTTTCCGTTTAGCGAAGTATTAAAAAATGGCGGAATTGGTATAGGAACTGTGGATCATCTAGATGGCGAATTAGTCATTTTAGATCATCATGGCTATCGCTTTGATGTGAAAGGGCAAATGCATGAAGTTCAACCCGAAGAGACGACACCTTATGCTGCAGCGATTGATTTTAACCCGGAGAATAAAACGACCTTTAATGAAAAGATAAGTAAGGATACTTTAGAAGAAAAATTAGCTAATCAATTTTCGAGTAAAAATGTTTTTCAAGCAGTGAAATTACATGGAACTTTTCAAAAAATTAGGTGCCGTTCAGTACAAAAACAAGAAAAACCATACCCTGATCTGGTTGATGTTGCCAGAGATCAAGCAGAGTTTACTGCTGAAAATGTTACTGGGACATTGGTCGGCATTTATACGCCAGAACTTTTTGGTACGATTTCGGCGACTGGTTTTCATTTGCATTTCATTAGTGATAATCATCGTTTTGGTGGGCATGTGTTAGCTTTTGAAATCGACAAGCCGACGATTGAATGGCAAACTGTTGATACCTTAGAACAAAAATTTCCAACAGATGATACAACGTTTATGCAAACCGATTTTGATTATAGTAGTGTTCTGGCAGACATTACTGAAGCTGAATAAAGGAGGGATTTGTCTATGAGTAAAGTAGCCGTAATTTTTGCGCCAGGTTTTGAAGAAATCGAAGGACTTACGATTGTGGATGTTTTACGTAGAGCGAATATGGATGTCACAATGGTTGGTTTTGATAAAGAAGTGACCGGTAATCACGATATTACAGTCAAAAGTGATCAAGTATTAGATGGTGTTCTAACAGGTTATGATATGATTGTTTTGCCAGGAGGCACGCAAGGTGCTAACAACTTAAAAAATAATGCTACGGTTATTGAAAGTTTGCAAACAGCCTATAATGGCGGAAAACAAATCGCCGCCATTTGTGCAGCGCCGATGGTTTTAGAAGAAGCCGGTTTATTAAAAGATAAAAACTATACCTCATTTCCGGGAATTGAAGATGACATTAAGTCGGGACAACATTCAGAAATGTTGGTCGTAAATGATGGAAAAGTTACGACAAGTCGAGGTCCAGCAACCGCTATGCCTTTTAGTTATCAGTTAGTTGATATCTTAGGAGGCAACAGTGAAGAAGTTAAAGAAGCGATGCAATATAATAAACTAGCCGCTTCTTTTCTAGAAAAATAATGTTTGACAAACGAAAAAAAACTCGCTATATTTAGTTTAAGAAATAAACACGGAGGGTCTGTCATGAATTACGCAAAGCTTAATGTTTTTTCAAATAACTGTTGTCAGATGTCGCGTTTTGGCGATGTCTGGCTGGCTTTGCGTGGACTTTAATTGAAGACTTTCTTCAAAAGTTCAAATAGCAGACTGGTCTTACAGGACCCGGGCGCGAAAATCTTAATTGATTTTCGCGCCTTTTTTGTGCGCTCGGCATGGGCGATAACTTGGTGGTGAAAGTCCACTACAGACT
>JAKDZT010000153.1 GCA_030462125.1 Tetragenococcus sp. | reverse complement strand
AGATGGCAGAGATCGATGTTACTCAGAAAAAAACGTTTTCTGAACTGCAACAAACGCCTGAAAAAAAAGTTGCGCTTCAAGAGGAACTGGCGTTAAGTGATCCTTTTACCATCATTTATACTTCGGGCACCACAGGTTTTCCTAAAGGCGTTGTGCACACTTATGGGAATCACTGGTGGAGTGCGATCGGCTCAGCGCTTAATTTGGGTATATCGGCCCAAGATAAGTGGTTGGCTGTGTTACCGTTATTTCATGTGAGCGGTTTGTCTATTCTATGTAAAAGTGTGATCTATGGCATGTCTGTTTATTTGATGGAAACTTCTGATCCAGAAAAAGTGCATCAGACATTGATGAATGAAAATATTACGATGATTTCTGTGGTGACGGTGATGTTGCAGCGTTTGTTAGAAAAACTGGGGAATAAAAGCTATCCTGAACAACTGCGGTGCGTGCTGTTAGGTGGCGGTCCTGCGCCCAAACCTATGCTTGAACAAGCTCGAAAAAAAGAAGTTCCGGTCTTTCAAAGCTATGGCCTAACCGAAACTTCTTCGCAGATTGTGACCTTAAGTCCACAAGATACCCTGCGTAAAATTGGTTCTGCTGGTAAACCATTAGTTCCCGCCCAACTAAAAATTGATGCTCGTTCTTCAAAAAATGTGGGTGAGATTTATGTTAAAGGACCCATGGTGACAAAAGGGTATTTCAACAATCCAACAGCTGATCAAAAGGCTTTTCAAGCAGGCTGGATGAAAACAGGGGATCTAGGTTATCTTGATGAGGAAGGATTTTTATATGTAGTGGATCGCCGGAATGATTTGATCATTTCGGGTGGCGAAAATATTTACCCTTCTGAAATCGAAAGTGTGATCACTGAACTTACTGACGTCCAAGAAGTTGGTGTGACAGGCAAGCCAGATGATAAATGGGGAGAAGTACCGGTCGCCTTTATTGTAAAAGACAAACAAAAGAGGTTAGATGGAGAAGTGGTTCAGGCTTATGTGAGAGAGCGTTTAGCTTCCTATAAAGTTCCCAAACAGATTTATTTTGTTGACCAACTACCCAGAAACGCCTCCAACAAACTCATGCGCCATAAGCTTCGCGAGTGGCTCTAGTGATTTTTATACTCGACTTTACCCACAAAGGATAAAGCCGAGCATTTTATTTTATCTGTTTTCTTTAAATAATTTCCTTAAACGCATCCGGTAGCGATGACGATTTTGACGCGATAGTTCGGTATTTTCTAACAGAGCTAAGACTTTTCTTTGATCTTTTTCTAGTAAGTGATTGTAAACTGTAATAAATTCATCTAAAAGTTCGATTTCATTAAAGTTTGTCTCCGCTTGCTGTAAAGAAAGCACATCTTCGTCATTAACTTCATGATCTTTCGGGTCTTTCTTTCGTTTTTTATCGATGATACTCCATAGTAAAAAACGATAAAGATAACTCACATTGTTTTCTGCTTCAAATAAACCGCGTGTCTCGTAAGGCTTTGCTTTTAAGAAAAACAATAGACGTAGTTCTTGCATGTGGTCCTCATAATCAGGTTGTCCGGGGAAAATACTACATTTACGTAGGACTTTATAAAATAGGCGTTGGTAGTCTTGGACGAGTTGGTCTAGTTCTTTTGTTTGCATATCGTGTTGCTTCCTTTTTCTTATTATTCCTCGAGGTAGCTTTACTATAATAAGAACCATGCGAAGAGGAAAATCGGCGGATAGTGGGAAGACAGCGGAAATGGCTGGAAAGGGGTTAAAAAGAATTGGATGCTAATGGACGAATAGGGATTTAGGACGATTTTTAGTTTCGTTGGGCTGTTTTTCTTGGTTATTTTAAGGGGGATTCGCTCGTTTTGCTGGGTTTTAGGGCAAGTCAAACATTTCCTGATTTTTGATACCCTCTGGAGATATTTGTATAAAAAATGAACATAATTGTGTTTGAAATAAAGCGGATACATGCTATGATTGTGACAGAATTAAGACTAAGGGAGGAAGTTATATGGCTACTATTACCGTTCGTGTGACTGATGAAGAAAAAGATTTTTTAGCAAGTGTGGCAAAATTTGAAGGGAAGAACCTATCTGAATTTTTGAAAACTACGGCATTATCCTCCTTAGAAGATGCTTATGATGCACTTAGTGGAGATGCGGCCTATGATGAGTACTTAAAAAATTCACAATCCCGTCCTCTGTCAGACTCATTAGAAGAATATGGAATAGGAGAAAGTAAATGACTTTTCATGTGGAGAGGGCTTGTTTTTTCAAAAAATGGAAAAGGAGGACACGCCATTATGGAAGTTGGAAACGATGATAAATTAAAGGCTAGTTTAGAAATTGTTGAAATGTTGAAAGAAGCAGAAAACAGCGGAATTATTGATATTAAGGAAGCTAGGAAAAGACTTCAGTTATGATTTGTTCGCTGAATTTCCTTATTGTTGGAAGGACGCCACAACGTTTGAAAGCATGTCTTGAATAAAAAACTGTATCAAAAAGTGCAATAAATCAACCCCGCAAACAGCTCTATGCCCCCTGTTTGCGGGGGCTTTTTTTTATTTATTGAAAAAACTTAGCTAGATCCGTGACATTTTTCTTCTTAACCACGTTTATAGATAGTGTAGGCGGCGCTGCTTATTAAAAATAAAATTCAGAGGAGAATGAACATGAAAAACTTAGAAAAAACAAAACTATCGGTTGAACTCAGCCAACCAGACGATGATAAAACGATTAAGCAAAATTTTAATGATGTGGTGTCAGAACCAGCTGAAGCTGCTGTATTAGCTCTTGGCGAAACAATAGCAAGTTTAGCACCGGAAGAAAATGAATTGGTTTTGGTGACTGAAACAGTGGAATATTCGCACGTGCAAGAAGCAGAAGAAATTACAGAATAAAAATTAGGAGGAAAATCACATGAAAAAATTATATCTAACATTCTTAAATGAAGAAGGTAAAGCGCACAATTTAATCCCTAAAGTAGCGGCAGAGGATTTAACAGAAGACGTAGTCCGAGAAGCAATGGAACAATTACGCGACTTAGATATTTTTGATAAAGATGGAGTAAAGTTGTATCAAGATATTGATAGCGCTAAATACGTAGAAACAATCGAAACCCCATTGTTTTAACGAAGTAAAGCGAGAGGAGTTCTCTTCTCGCTTTTTTTAAAACAGTAAAGGAGGAATTTTATGATTCCCAAACCGATTATTATCGACATTAGTGAATGGCAAGATCCGCAGCAAATCAATTATGACCAGCTAACCGCAAAGATCGATGGGGTTATTGTACGTGTGCAATATGGCTCCAACTATATAGATAAGCATTATAAAACGCATATCAAAGAATTTCAAAAACGGAATGTGCCAGTGGCTGTTTATGCATGGGTACGAGGCTCGTCTTATGCGGATATGAAACAAGAAGCACAAGATTTTTATCAAAGAGCGCAACAATTTGATCCTACTTTTTGGTGGTTGGATGTAGAAGAACAATCAATGAAGGACATGCGTGGCGGCTGTGAAAAATACCGGAAAAAGTTAAAGGATTTAGGCGCAGAAAAAGTGGGCGTTTATGTTGCTAACCATTTGTATGCACAATTTAATTTAGCTACGGAAAAATTTGATGGCGTTTGGCTACCCACTTATGGGAAAAATACAGGACAATATCAAGGGGCAAGGCCAACCACAACAAATAGCTATGATATTCATCAATACACTTCAAAAGGAAAGCTTAGTGGTTACAATGGGGATTTAGATTTGAATCAGATCGTTCGGAGGGATCTGTTCTACTTTTTTCGTCAAGACCATCAAATTTCTGATAAAGAAAATAACAAAGAAGTGGAGGGTATTGAAATGAAGACCATTACCACAACGGCAACGAAAGTGAAACTACGCAGCTCACCAAAAGTTGGCAACAATATTATTGTCGCTTTGGGCAAAGGGACTTCCATCAAGATTAATGACATTGTTTTTGGCGATGGCTTTGTCTGGGGCGTACAGCCTAGAAATGATGGTAAAAAAGGCTATATTGATATTGGGAAAAGCGTTGATTGGGTAAAATAAAAGGTGAATAAGGACCTTCAACAATTGAATTTGTTGGAGGTCTTTTTGGATCGTACATGTAATCTAGCTGTGTTAAGAATCAAAGCGTTTATTTATTTTTTTGACCAATAAAGTTAATGCATTGGCAATTTCTGCCTGATCTTCATCCGGCAATTTCTCAAGAGAATCGTTTAATTCACGGATTTCTTCGCTACTTGTAGGAAACTTCCAATTAAAAAAATTAGCTTCGGTTTCATCTAAGGCGTCAATAATTCTTTCAATCGTTTCTAACTCAAGGTTGGGTGCATGATTTTCAATTTTGTTAATGTGTTTCGTGTCTAGGACAGCTAGTTCTGATAATCTATCTTGGGTTAATCCCTTTTTTAATCGAAGATATTTAACTCTTTTTGAAATATAATCTCTTATTCTTAAGTTTTCATCCATCGTAATCACCTCTAAAACTAGCATAAAGTGTTTTCTATCATACTTTAATCCGTTTTAAACCAACTTTTCATTTATAAAAGTGTTGTTAAACGAACTTTTTAGTGATATAGTTATTCCAGATAAACGTTTTATCGTAATTTTTGAAAGGGCTTTAT
>JAKDZT010000152.1 GCA_030462125.1 Tetragenococcus sp. | reverse complement strand
GTTAAATCATTTGACAACTCAAGCTCATTCAATATTCAAAAAACCTCCTTTTTAAGCTATCAATTTCGGTTTTGTATCTTTTTAAGATACAAGTTTGTCAAAAAAAATTTCATCTATTTCTTCCGGATATAAATTATATTTGGATTTAATTAACCTTATTTCTGTACTTCCAAATTCAGAACCTCCTTTTTCGTTTATTTTGCGGGAAAAGGTTTGGTTAGAGATTCCTAGATACTTAGCTAAATCTGCTTGAGTGTCACAGTTATAAGTCATAATAGATTTTAATTTCCGTTTATCCATGTCATCACCTCCTGTATCTTTTTAGGATACATCCACTATAAACCCTATTTTAAAATAAGTCAATGGTTTTTGTATCTTTTTTTGATACTTTTGTAAAAAAACTTGCACAATATATATAAATATGGTAATTTTAAGATACACGAAAGAGGTGCAATAAATGGAAACAATGGGCGATAGAATTAAAAGATTAAGAGCTGAAAACAATTGGACCCAAGAAGATTTAGGCAATAGAGTAGGATTAAAACGTGCTGCTATTAATAAGTATAAAAAAGGCAACGTAGAAAACATGAAACGTTCTATAGTAGAAAAAATGTCGTCCGTTTTTGGTGTTTCACCTAGCTATTTAATGGCACTGGATGAAAGCAATAATATACCAGTGGAAGAAGACAACGAACTTAACCTTAATTTTTATGGAACGGTTTCGGCAGGATTATTTGAAGAAAGTGCTGTTGCTTATGACACGATGAAAGTTCCGTCTACAATTATTAAAGAAGACCCTGACAAGTATTTTGTTTTAAAAGCAAACGGCGATAGCATGAATAAAGTTATCGCAAATGGTCATTACGTAGTTATAGAAGATTTTAATAAAGTTAGTGATCCAGTTTTTACATCTAATGATATTGTGGTAGTTAAAAATGGGTCTGAGCATACAATGAAAAGAGTAAGAAAGACAGATAAAATGGTACATTTAGAACCTGAATCTTATATAGATGAATTTGAAACACAATCTTTTCCTATTGACGATTTTAATGAATTGCAGATTATCGGAAAAGTAATCTATTCTTTTAAACAGTTTTAATTAAAACTTATATTTGGTAAGCTAAATTAGAATCATTGCAGGGTCTTCCCTGCTTGGTTAAAAAATAAAGGAGGTGTTGCAACCAATTAAATAAAAACAATAATTTTATACATAACATAAAAGTGTTATGGGTCGTTGGTAGTTTAGGTTTGTATTATTTTTATATAACAGAAAGAGGGAATTATTTATGGCAAAGAAAATAACAGATGAAAACGGTAAAACATATAAGGTAAAAAAGCCTATTTATAAAAAAGTGTGGTTTTGGATTGTTATTGTTTTAGTTTTTGGCGGCGCTGCGTCCGCTATGGGCGGTGGCGATGATACAGAGGTTGCAAGCGAAAATACAACAGATACAGAAATTGCAGAATCTACCGAAGAAGAAGCAGAAACTAACGAAGAGGAAGATGTACCTAAGGAATATAAGTCAGCCTTAAGCAGCGGTGAAAATTATGCAGATATGATGAATATGTCAAAAGCTGGAATTTATGACCAACTAACAGCAGAAGCTGGTGACCAATTTAGTGAAGAAGCTGCTCAATATGCTATAGATAATATAGATACAGATTGGAACGAAAATGCTTTAGCAAGTGCAGAAGAATATCAAGATACAATGGATATGTCACCTGATGCAATCTATGACCAATTAGTATCGGACACAGGAGATAAATTTACTGATGAAGAAGCACAGTACGCAGTAGATAATCTAAGCGAATAATAATAAAAAAGCACGCTCTCCCCTCCCCAGGTTTTGAGCGTGCCTCTACCAAATAATAGGCTTATTTAGCTATGTCTATTATAGCATAATAATAGGAGTGATTACTATGTGGATGGAAGAATTACCAAACGGAAAATTTACCTATAGAGAACGTTATAAAGATCCTTATACTGAAAAAAATAAGAAAGTATCTGTGACTTTAAACAGTAAGTCGAATCAAGCGAAAAATAAAGCGCAAAGAATGTTGAATGAGAAGATTGAAAAAACATTGGATGATAAAAAGAAGACTGGTATACGATTTAGCGAAGCTTTTTCAGCGTGGGAAAAATATTATCCACAAACAGTAAAAGAACGTACTTATGTAAGCTACAAATACCCTATCAAAATTATACGTAATTATTTTGACGATAATATAATCATTGACAACCTACGGCAAAAAGATATCAAAAACTTTTTAGAACATCAATACTATAAAAATAATTATTCCCTAAACTACGTGAATCAAATGCGTAATATTTTAGTCTCTGTGTTTGATTACACCGAGTTGCAAGTAAACCCAGCAAGGAATATCGCACTGAAGCGAAAACCCGCCACACTCGAAGAAGTACAAAAAGTAGAACAAAAATATCTCGAACATGAAGAAGCCGAAAAGATTATCGACTATCAAACAAATGCACTATATAGCCGTCGTTTTGCACAACTTACTGAGTTTATGCTATTAACGGGAATGCGGTTCGGTGAGGCTGCGGCTTTACAATACAAAGATTTTGATGGTCAATCGATATATATCACCAAAACACTTGATTACGTATCACATAAAACATCAGAAGGGTTTAATACTACGCCAAAAAACAGAAAGGCGCAACGTAAAGTCGGTTTATCTGACAGAGCAATTGAAATTTTAAAAGAAGTAATTAATGATAACCATTTTCGTGCTCTTACTCAAGATTATGAAGACAAAGACTTTGTTTTCACAACAAGAACAGGAAATCCCATTCACATCACAAATTATAATACTTCTTTACAAAATGCAGCCAACCGTAAAGGCATAAAAAAGGACGTAAGTAGCCATATACTACGTCATACCCATATATCCACACTAGCTGAAATGGGATTACACCTAAAAGCCATTATGGATCGCGTAGGACACGGTGACAGCAAGACAACACAAACAATTTACATGCACGTAACTGACAAAATGCAGCAAGAAGTTGTAGATAGATTAAATAATTTTGTGCCCTATTCTTGCCCTAAAAATAAAAATAAAGCAAAAACAGAGCACTCAAATATTGATAAATAAACGTTTATAGTTAGTCTAATTTATCGTGATCGTAGTGGTGAGTATGTAAAGTTCATTCTTCTAAAATACTACAAAATAAGTCTTTTTGAAAGGTTTTTAAGCATTTTTTTCTATCGTTATTTTACAACATTATATAATAACTGCCCTTTTTTTGCCCTAATTTATTATGTAAAAAAAGCCCTGTCGGAGTGACGGGGCTTTAGCTGTATATAATTTTTTTACTGTTTTTGACATCTTTATGATTATTACTACCATTAATGTTTGGATAAATTAAATGATGACAGTCAACAAACAAAGGATAAAATATATAAATAGTACCTTGAGGAATAATAGAACCTATAACTCTAATTTCACCTGTAACGCCTAGTTGCCATAATTCCACTTCTTCGCTTATTGTTTTATTATGAATTTTTTCAATTATTTTTGTGCACAAATCTCTTTTATCTCTATCACTTATTATATGACAATGCGATTCATTATTAGCTATAATCTTATTAATGTTTTGTTGTGCATGTGGAAAGATCTTTGAGAAAATATCTCTCATTGTATTATTAATATGTTTATTATCTGAATAACGATTGGTAAATTTATTTTTTATACAAGTGGATTTTAACCAATCTCTGTAATAGCTAAAATCAATATGAAGTACACTAGATGAAGTAACATAATTCTCATCGTTTGTAACTAATGAACCAGGCGTTACTGTATTCTTTATTTTCAATCGGCTATCCTACTAGAATAACAATTTATTATATCTTTATCCTTAATCTCATTGCGCGAGCTTTCTAAAGGTTCAGCTCCGTTTCTAGCATTAATCCAAGGTAGTTCTTGATGAGTTATTGACTCTAATTCATTGCCATCAAAATCGCTGTAAACTTTAAAAACTTGATCCAAAATGTTTTCAGTATTATAGTCGAATTTTTTGTGTTCATCAAGTTTATTTATTTCATTGTATCCATACGGTTTATATTTTGCATGTATTTCAGGTATAACAGGGCCGTGAACCCACGCTTCTATTTTGCTGTCAAATAGTTTAGAACGAACTTGCCCTTCCGGATCGTTAGCGATTGTTAGATACCATGCATAAGCATAATAAATCATTTTTTGAAGTTTTTTAGGTGTCATTGATTCTTTGCTTAAAAACCAGTTAGCAACATCATACACATTACATTTTACTTCCACTTTTACACTACCCCCTCATAGATAACTTTACATCTATATAGTAGCATGACATATACGCGAACAGTCAAGCTATTACTTAAGTTATTTTCTATTTTTGATTTTTATTATGTAAAAAAAGCCCCCGCGATTAAGCGAGGGCTAAATTAGTTAATTAAACGAAATGCGTTTTATTTTATTGTTAAAAAGTACCGTTGTTCAATGCGTGTTGCATAGCCTTAACAACATTGCTGCGTGGGCTAATTTGACCGTCTTGCGTCGTTCCTAGATGAGCTTGTAAAGCACGTACAGTTGCAGGACCTAAGTTGCCATCTTGCGGCAAGCCTAGTTT
>JAKDZT010000151.1 GCA_030462125.1 Tetragenococcus sp. | reverse complement strand
CCTCATCTCTGTATTTTTTCATTACTTTATTAAGTTATAGCCCCAATATTTTTTCCCATTGTGCCATGACTATCTCAGGACTATATTTTTTTATGATATCATCTCTTGCCTGTTCACCCATCTGTTTAGCTATAGATTTATTTTCTAATAAATACACAATACTTTCGGCCATTTTATTTATGTCTTGGTTTTCTATCAAAAAACCATTTTGGTTGTGTTTAACAAAATCCGAAGGGCCATAGTTTACATCAAATACAACTACAGGCTTTTGCTGCAGCATAGCCTCAATGATGCTCAAGCCCTGTCCTTCTACTTGTGAGGTAGATATCACACAGTCAAACTGACTGATTACTTTATTCGGTTCAGTCGTATACCCTTTTAATTCAACATTTTTCTCCAAATTATTTTCATGAATTAATTCCTCAATTTTTGAGCGGTATTCACCTTCTCCATAAATATGAAAAGATACATCCTCATGGACATTCGTAATAGTTTTTGCCACTTTAATGAGATAATCAAAACCCTTATTTTCAACCAGTCTAGAAACCATGCCTACTATTTTTTGCTTACTATCATTATAGTCGTTCATTATATCAGGTACTTCTATAAAGTTACTGTTTACAAATAAATTATTTAAATTGTAATCTCTACTCACGTCTTTTTTCTGTGATTCAGTCAGTAAAACGATCCCATCCAATTGGTCGCCATTTTTTAAAATATCTGTTTCTTTACGTTTTTCTACATTATTTTTATTAAGATGGTTTGTATGGAGCACTGCGTATTCTTTTACATGCTTAAAACCCGCATTAACAATTTTAGGAAAGCTTCCTGGTCCGTCGCAAATAATAATATTTTCATAATTGTCTTCGATTAATTCGCTTAAAAAATAGGAACATAGTTCAGGGCTATTTTCGAATTGTTTATCATCTGTAAAAAGATATATCTTTCCGACTTTGCCAGTCTCACGATTAACATTTCTTCTTAGAAATGGCACTCCCAATTTATCAAAAAACCTTTCAGCAATCAGCCGGTTTTTTAAATCATATTCTTTAATTCTTTTTAGAATATTTTTTCTGTAATATACTCTTTCTTTTCTTTGATTATTTTCAAATATATCTAAAATATAATTCCCTGTTTCCAAGTTTCCTTTCTTATAAGCTAAATACTCTCCAGTTGTTTTCGAAAAATATCGGGATATGTTTTCATCCTGAACTATACAAAAAGATTCCTTCAACAAACGTTCATAATGACTATACAACGCTTCATTTTTTTGACTATGTTTTGCTAGAGATCTTGCTTCAAAAAACATAAACATATTAAATAGTTTCGTTTCCGAATACATTTTTCCACTCTTTTTTAACTCTTCGACAACTTTAGGATAATCAATTTTATAATCAAAAGTCACAATATCAGCCTGGTACCCATTTTTATAAAAATACCGACTTCTATTTAAAACAGCAGAAGTAATTCCGCCTTTATCCAATCCTAGATCAAAGAATACCATATAGATGTTGTTCATAAATTGTTAACCTCCAAGGTTTTTTTGGTCTCCAAAGTTTTCGTTTGTTATTAATTTACTTATTTTTTCTGCGGCATTTCCATGCTCCCAGCTGCAAAATAACTGCTCAAATGCACGTGTCTTAACTTCATACTGTGGAAATTGACCATACAACACAAATTCACGGAGGAACTTATAAAAATGCGCTTCATTTTCTGCAATAGGTCCAGGAACTTCATTATAATCTAGATAAAAACCTCGTAGTTTTTCTTTATAATGTGCCATATCATAGGGGTAAAATAACATTGGACGCTTTAATATTGCAAAATCAAACATCACCGATGAATAGTCCGTAATTAATAAATCACTAATTAAATAGAGATCGTTAATAGCTTCATTTATGCACACTTTTACTCGATCTTCATAGCCCTTAATATCGATTGAATCCCCCACTAAATAGTGCGGTCGGATGATCAAAGTGTCATCTTCTTCCAAGCAGTTTAGTGTTTTTTCTAAATCAAAGGGCATAAAGAATTTATAACTTCCTTTTTTGATAAAATAATCATCACGCCAAGTAGGTGCATAAAGAACCACTCTACCATTGTCTTTACCGATAATCTTTTTTTTCAATTCTTGTTGTCGTTGTTCATTGTTTCTGTTATTCACCAGTTCATCATTACGCGGGTAACCTATTTCTAGCATGTGATTTCGGAATTGGAAAGCTTGTTTAAAAATCTTTTCGGAATATTCATTGGGCGCAATGAGATAATCCCAACGACTCGCTTCAAAAATAAAATTATTTTTATACTTTTCAGTATCGGTTCCTGGCATCGCTACCTCTTGAATATCAGCACCTAATTTTTTTAAGGGGGTTCCGTGCCAGGTTTGAATATAAATTGTCTCTTTATTTTTCTTTAACCAGTTAGGCATCCGTGAATTAAATACCCAAAAATTGGCTCTTGTTGCTAGCCATAGCCATTTAATAGAAAAACGAGGAACAAGATTTAAATCAGGGTATTGTTTTCTTGCTTCTTTTATATGGTCTTTTTTGATTCCCCAATATAAATTCTTTTTCTCTGCTTGCTTGACTAACTCTTGATAAATTGCATAGGGATTATCCGAGGGTAACTTACCGTTGAATGATTCAAATAAGACAATCCCTCTTTGCATGGGAAAAATTGTCGCTGCAAAATTAAAAATAATTTTATATACTTTACTAAGAATTCTTTTTATCATTTCTTGTACGAACCTTCCACCATAAACTTTTAATTACAAAAACAGGCAGCTGTAAAATCCGCTTAAACCTTTTAAAATCGGTTAAAGAACGATACAACCACTCTAAGTGCACATCAATAAAAAATTGCGGCGCTCGTTTAACATGCCCGCTTAACACATCAAAACTTCCACCAACATCTTGAAATACAGAAGCATCTAAGCGATCAATATTTCTTGCCAACCATTCTTCTTGTTTAGGAAAACCCAGTGCTACAAATAAGAAATCTGGTTTGGCTTGATTAATTTCTGCAACGATTTCTTTTTCTGATGAAGTTGTGTATCCATCAATTGTTCCACTCAATATTAAATTCGGGTAATCTTTTTTTATTTGCGCCGCAGCATCGGAAACGACTTCAGGTTTTGCTCCATATAAAAAAATACTTTTTTGATGAACATTGGCATATTCCAAGAAACGAATCATCAACTCAATACCTGCTACCCGCTCTTTTATTTGTCCACCCATTAATTTCGAAACGAGTACAACGCCAATGCCATCTGGAATTCGATGGGTGCTTTCTTTGATAAACTTATAGATTTCTACTTGGCTTTGTCCTTCGACGATAATCTGTGGATTTACGCTAATAGCGCTCATTTTTTTATCCGTCTGCAAGTAATTCGGCAAATCATTGATCACGTCGTCATAAGTGAGCACATCTACAGGAAAGCCCATGATTTCTTCAGTTGTCATATACTTTGTTCACCCATTCCAATAATTGCTTTTGCGCTTTTCCTTGCGCATATCCGTTCCACATTCGATTGAAGGATTCAAAATTTTGCTTTGATGGTTTTTGTACAGCCGCTATCAGTTCTTTTTCTGTCCGCACGATTTCTCCGGGCGCCCAGTACGGAAAGTTATCTTCAATACCAACTTCGCTTTTGTATTCTTCGTAATCATAACAGAAAAAGACAATCTTTCCTTTAGTATTAGCTAATGTATATTCAAATGGAACCGATGAATAATCTGTAATTAAACAATCCACTGAGGGTAGAATTTGTGCTAGTTCTAACCCCTTAAAGTCAGAAATAACGTTATCTTCATTCCATACATTCTCATAAAGCGCCTCATCATGAGGATGGGGCTTTACCATAACTTGCCATTCATCGCCCAATTGATAGGTTAAATAAGAAAAATCTAAAGGTATTTCTGTTTTATTCTCCCGATAGGTTGGAACATACAAAGCAATTTTTTTATCCGTTGGAAAATTGCTTTTAAACTGTTCCTTTGCTTCTTGTAACCAATCTTGATCAAAAAAAAGATCTGTTGGTAAATAACCAAAAGGTAACTCATTAATTTTTTGCCGATAATTTTTAGCAAAAACGTCAGCCATTTTTTGTGAACTAACCACATAATGAGTAAACTTTTCATAAACTTCACTATATCTTTTCCGATCCTGTGCTGATACTTTTTTAGTATACTCTGCTTCCAAGCCAAATGACTTAATAGCTCCATTGGCATGCCATAGTTGTACTACCTTTGTCTGTGGCGTAAACGAAATACCTGCCAAAAAAGCAAAATAGTTGTCGCAAAAGACCAAATCACTACCAGTAACGATTGGTATAATATCTTTTAACAATACAGAAAAATTATCAATACAATAAACAGAACAACCTTTTCGTTTATAATAAGTAGCTAATTTCTCGCTGTTTTTCGTATAACAGATAACTAATTTCTCTGGGAAATTTTCATATAACATCTGCAAAGCTAGTTTGCTAGCTGTAGGAAAACTAAGCAGAAATACGATTTTATTATTCTTTTTTGTAGTTCTTTTACTAGCTAAATGGACAAACGAAAGATATAACTCTTTGCTTGCTAAAACAAGTGGGGTACTCACATGCCAGCCTCCTTATTTCTTCTTTATTATTTTAAGT
>JAKDZT010000024.1 GCA_030462125.1 Tetragenococcus sp. | reverse complement strand
AAAAAGGCATATCGTAAGCTTTCCAAAAAATATCATCCAGACGTCAACCAAGAAGAGGATGCAGAAGAGAAATTTAAAGAAATCTCTGAAGCCTATGAAGTTTTAAGTGATCCGCAAAAACGGGCAGCCTATGATCAATATGGTCATGCTGGTACAGATCCTAACTATGGCGGCGGCGGTGCTGGCGCTGGTGGATTTGGCGGCTTCGGCGGCGGTGGATTTTCTGGCGCTGGCGGTTTCGGTGGCTTTGAAGACATTTTTGAATCTTTCTTCGGTGGTGGCCGTTCTGCAGATCCCAACGCACCACGTCAAGGGGACGATTTACAGTATTCAATTAATTTAACCTTTGAAGAAGGCGTTTTTGGTAAGGAAACAGACATTACCTATAAACGGAATGAAGTCTGTGAAACTTGTGGCGGAAATGGCGCTAAACCAGGAACTCAACCTGAAACGTGTTCTAAATGTCAAGGGTCTGGTACCATTAATGTTGAACGACAAACACCACTTGGCCGTGTTATGACACGCCAAACTTGTGATGTCTGCCATGGAACTGGTAAAGAAATTAAAGAAGTTTGCGAAACTTGTCATGGTACAGGTCATGAAAAGAAAACGCACACTGTTCATGTTTCTGTTCCTGCAGGTGTTGAAGATGGGCAACAAATGAGATTAGCTAATCAAGGCGAAGCTGGAATCAATGGCGGACCTTACGGTGATCTATATGTCGTCTTCTATGTGGCAGAAAGTGATATTTTCGATCGTGATGGTGGAGAAATCTACTACGAATTACCGATCAACTTTGTACAAGCTGCTTTAGGTGATGAAGTAGATGTACCAACTGTTCATGGCGATGTTAAATTAAAAATACCAGCTGGTACGCAAACGAGCACAAAATTCCGCTTGCGTGGTAAAGGTGCGCCTCGTCTAAGAGGGAATAGCACTGGAGATCAACAAGTCACAGTGAAAATTATCACGCCTAAGAATTTGGATGATGAACAAAAAGAAGCATTACGAAATTTTGCTGAGTTAACTGGGCAACATACCCAGGAGGAGCAATCTGAAGGTTTTTTTGACAAGATGAAAGACGCCTTCGGAAAAAAGTAAAATTAAAGTGGAGATCAGATGTTACTTGATCTCCGCTTTTTTGTTTGTTATATTGTTCGTCCAATTGAACGAACAATAAAAGGAGGAAACAGTGTTCATTAGCTAAATAAGTAAAAAAAGAGCTCTTTTAAATAAGAACTCTTTTTTAAACTTCAAATATTTAATACTTTATCTAAGAACCCTTTTGTTCGTTCGTTTTTAGGGTTTGTAAAAACTTCGCTAGGTTTACCATCTTCTAAAAAGTAGCCATCATCGATAAACATGACGCGGTTGGCCACTTCTTTGGCAAAGCCCATTTCGTGGGTGACAATAACCATGGTCATTCCTTGGTCCACTAGTTTTTTCATAACTTTTAAAACGTCTCCAACCATTTCTGGATCTAGGGCTGAAGTTGGTTCGTCAAATAGCATAATATCAGGATTCATTGCTAGGGCACGAGCAATGGCGACCCGTTGCTTTTGCCCCCCAGAAAGGCTTTCGGGATAAACATCTTTCTTTTCTGCTAAGCCTACTGTTTCTAATAATTCTTCGGCTCGTTTTTCAGCTTCCTTTTTGTTTTCGCCCTTTACATCTAAAGGCGCTAGCGTAATGTTTTCTAAAACAGAAAGGTGGGGGAATAAGTTAAAATGTTGAAACACCATTCCGATATGTTGCCGTGTTTGATTGATATTGGTATTTTTGTCGGTCAAATGGTCACCGTCAATAATAATTTCGCCGCTGGTAGCTTCTTCTAAACGATTTAAACAACGTAAAAAAGTTGATTTCCCTGATCCAGAAGGGCCAATAACGCAAACAACTTCTCCTTCTTGGATGGTTGTTGTAATGTCGTTTAGTACGGTGTTATCGCCAAATTTTTTGACTAAATTTTCGACTGAAATTTTTTCCTTCATATTATTTCATCCTCTTTTCAAGTACTTTTGCTAACTTCGTCAAAGCAGTAATGACGATTAAATACATAATCGCAATAATCAGGTACACATAGGTACTTTGCATCGTACGCGCAACAATAACTTTCCCGGTTTGCAATAATTCTACTACGCCAATAACCGAAATAATGGTTGTATCTTTTAATGAAATAACAAATTGGTTTACAAAGGATGGAATCATGATTTTAACCGCTTGAGGTAAAATAATTTTGCGCATTGTACGATTATAGGTGAGCCCTAAACTTCGCGAGGCTTCCATTTGACCTACCGGTACGGCATTAATTCCGCCACGAACAATTTCTGCAATATAAGCACTGGCATTTAAAGTTAAGGTAATAACTCCTGCGGTAAAGTCAGGGATAGTTACTCCGATAGCATCAGATAAGCCGAAGAAAATAAAGAAGGCTAATACCATCATAGGAATTCCACGAATCACATCCACATAAAAGGAAGCGATGCCTCGTAATGTTTTAATGGGTGCTACGCTGAAGAGTCCTATGATAACTCCTATAATTAAGGCTAAACCAAAAGAAATTAGCGCTAAGGCCATGGTTTTCCATAAACCGTTTAATAATACTTTATAATTATTTTTGAGTAAACCAAGAAATGAAGATTCATCGGTGGACGATTCACTGGCAGTAGCTCCACTATCATCGACATAAGTGGAAACAATTTGGTCATACTCGCCGGTTCTTTTCATTTCTTGTAAAGCTTCATTGAACATTTCTAATAGTTCTGGATTTTGTCCTTTTTTAACAGCAAAACCATAATCGCCGCCTGATTCGCGCTCGATGGGTGTTTCCAGTTCTTGTCCTTGAGAAATCGCATAACCGATGACCGGATAATCATCCATTAAAGCATCAATGGCATCAACTCGCACTGCTTCATATAATTGATCAGCATCATCATATAATTTCACATTAAAATTATATTGATCTTCATTTTCATCTAAAAAGTCGGCGCTTTCGGTACCAACTTTAGCGCCTACTGTTTTTCCTTCTAGGTCATCATAGGAAGTAACTTCATCGTCATTTCCTTCTTCTACGGCTAGTTGAATCCCACTTTCAAAATAAGGATCAGCGAAATCGAAATTTTCTTCGCGTTCATCTGTGATCGTCATACCCGCAATCATGCCATCTGCTTGGTTTCCTTCTACCGCTTGGACTGCACCGGAAAAACCAATATGGTTAAAACTAATGTTGAAATCTTGCATTTCTGCTGCCCGCTTCATTAAGTCAACATCAATACCGACGTACTCATTTTCTCCATTTTGAAATTCAAAAGGGGCAAAGGCTGTATCACTGGCGATCACATATTCATCTTTTTTAGGCTCTATGTTTTCCATTTCACCAGATTCTTCGGTATCCTCGTCTGCTTCTACATAGTTATTGACGATTTCATCATATTCACCTGAGTCTTTTAGTTTCTTTAACCCAGCATTGAATTTTTCTAGTAGTTCTTTATTTTGACCTTTTTTGACCGCAAAACCATAAGGATTACCTGCTTCTGGTTCGCCCACTAGTGATAATTTTTCGCCTTGTTTAATCGCATAGCCCAGAACGGGGGAATCATCAAAAACAGCATCTACGGTGTCGTTTTTTACTGCCCCATAGAGACCAGAGGCATCATCGTAAGTTTTCACATCAAAATTATACTGGTCTTGGTTTTCATCCAAAAAGTCCACGCTTTCGGTTCCTACTTTGGCACCTACTGTTTTGTCATCCAAGTCATCGTAAGATTTTATCTCATCATTGTTTTGAGCCACAGCCATTTGGATGCCGCTGTCAAAGTAGGGATCGGAAAAATCAAAACTTTGCTCGCGTTCGTCGGTGATTGTCATTCCTGCAATCATACCGTCAAGTTGATTGGATTGTACACCTTGAACCGAACTATCAAAACCTAAGGGACGCAAATCTACATCAAACCCTTGATCATCTGCAATGGCATTTAATATGTCAATGTCGATTCCTTCATATTCGTTATCCTCATTTTGAAATTCAAATGGAGCAAAGGTCACATCTGTGCCAATCTGATAAGTTTTTTCCGCGGCAGTTACTTGACTACTCCCAAATAAAAAAGTCGTTAAAATCGCAAGAAACGAAAGGACTATCGTTCTTTTTTTCATGTAAAGATTCCTCCTTTAAAAACGTTAAGGGCAAACGAAATGTAAAATTTTCGTTTTTTATTCACTTAATACAGGGAATTATATCTCAATCTTTTCAGATAAAGCAAGAAAATTAGGAAAAAAAGTATAAAATTGTACGGGAAATTGACATAATACGTAAAGAAACCTAACATTTAAACTCGTTTATATTTCAAAAGAACAGGTAAAAAAATGGCGAAAGTACGTTCGGTGTGTTAAAATAATATAGTAAAAGCAAACATTTGCATGCAGGATAGATTTATCCAGAAAGAAGGCAAACATTTATGATTGAAAAGGAATTATCACATCAATTTGAACTCGTTTCAAATTATCAACCATCAGGAGATCAACCCGAAGCAATTGAAGAATTAACTGATGGGGTGTTAGATCATAAAAAAGCTCAAATCCTTTTAGGTGCTACCGGAACAGGTAAGACCTATACGATTTCTAATGTGATCCAAAACGTAAATAAACCAACATTAATTATTGCTCACAATAAAACATTAGCCGGCCAATTATATGGAGAGTTTAAAGAGTTTTTCCCTAATAATGCGGTGGAATATTTTGTGAGCTATTATGATTACTACCAACCAGAAGCTTACGTGCCTTCAAGCGATACTTATATTGAAAAAGATTCTAGTATTAATGACGAAATTGATAAGTTACGTCACTCGGCTACCAGTTCTTTATTGGAGCGTAATGATGTGATTGTTGTAGCTTCAGTGTCTTGTATTTTTGGTTTGGGATCCCCGATGGAATACCAAAAACAAGTTGTTTCCTTACGGCAAGGGATGGAAATCTCAAGAGATGAATTATTACGTTCATTGATTGATATTCAATTTGAACGCAATGATATCGATTTTCAGCGGGGTCGTTTCCGAGTACGCGGTGATGTAGTTGAAGTCTTTCCAGCTTCTCGTGCTGAGAGAGCACTACGAATCGAATTTTTCGGCGATGAGATTGATCGTATTCGAGAAGTTGACGCCCTCACCGGCGAAATCTTAAATGAGACCGAGCATGTCTCTATTTTCCCGGCCACTCACTTTGTGACCGATGAAGATCATATGGAAACAGCGATCGCATCGATTAAACAGGAATTAGAAACTCGTTTAGCCGTTTTAAAAGAAGATAATAAATTATTAGAAGCACAACGTTTAGAACAAAGAACGAATTATGATATTGAGATGTTACGAGAAATGGGATATACTTCAGGAATTGAAAACTACTCTAGACATATGGATGGAAGAGAAGAAGGAGAGCCCCCATATACACTCTTGGATTTCTTCCCTGAAGATTCTTTAATGGTCATTGATGAATCCCACGTGACCATGCCACAAATCCGTGGGATGTATAATGGTGACCGCGCCAGAAAGCAAATGCTGGTTAATTATGGCTTTCGTTTGCCTTCAGCTTTAGATAACCGACCGCTAAGGCTAGAAGAATTCGAAAGACACGTGAATCAGATTATTTATGTTTCAGCGACACCAGGGCCTTATGAGTATGAACAAACAGATACAGTTGTTGAGCAAATTATTCGTCCAACGGGACTTTTAGATCCACGTATTGAGGTTCGTCCCATCATGGGACAAATTGATGATCTTGTGGGTGAAATTAATGAACGAGTAGAAAATGATGAACGAGTTTTTGTTACGACGCTGACTAAAAAAATGGCAGAAGATTTGACTGATTATTTCCGCGAATTAGGAATAAAAGTGAAGTATTTACACAGTGATATCAAGACGCTAGAAAGAACAGAAATTATCCGTAACTTGCGTTTAGGTGAGTTTGATGTTTTAGTAGGGATAAACCTATTAAGAGAAGGTCTGGACGTACCTGAAGTTTCTCTGGTAGCTATCTTAGATGCGGATAAGGAAGGCTTTTTGCGTAGTGAACGTTCGCTGGTTCAAACTATGGGACGGGCAGCTAGAAATGCGGATGGTAAAGTAGTTATGTATGCTGATAAAATTACCGATTCGATGCAAAACGCGATGGATGAAACCACTCGTCGTCGTGAAATTCAAGAAGCGTATAATGAAGAACACGGTATTGTTCCGCAAACTGTCAAAAAAGATGTTCGTGATTTGATTTCGATTTCTTCTGTTACAGAAGAAAAAGGCGAGAAGGAACAAGTGTCTTACGAGGATCTTACAAAAGATGAAAAAGAAGATTTAATCGAAAAATTAGATGTAGAAATGAAAGAAGCTGCTAAGTCGCAGGATTTTGAAAAAGCAGCTACCTTGCGTGATTCAATCTTAGAATTAAAGGCTTAATAGTGCGGGGGGAGAATATGCCAAACGATAATATAGTAATACATGGGGCGCGTGCCCATAATTTAAAAAACGTAGATGTGACCATTCCCAGAGATGAACTGGTAGTGGTCACAGGTTTGTCTGGTTCAGGAAAAAGCTCTTTAGCTTTTGACACTTTGTATGCCGAAGGACAACGACGCTATGTTGAAAGTCTATCCTCTTATGCCAGACAATTTTTAGGCCAAATGGACAAACCAGATGTCGATAGTATCGATGGTTTAAGTCCGGCTATTTCCATTGATCAGAAAACAACTAGTAAAAACCCTCGTTCGACAGTAGGAACAGTTACTGAGATTAATGACTATCTACGTTTATTGTATGCGCGGGTAGGACATCCGATTTGTCCTAATGATCATGTAGAAATTACGAGCCAGTCACCTGAACAAATGGTTGACCAAGTGCTTGAACTTCCTGAAAGAAGTAGAGTGCAACTGCTTGCTCCGGTTGTGGCTCAAAAAAAAGGGCAACATAAAAAGACTTTAGAAAGAGTACAAAAAGAAGGTTTTGTACGAGTTCGAGTTGATAATGAGATTTATGATATAACAGAAGTGCCTGAACTGGAAAAAAATAAAAAGCATGATATCGCGATCATGGTTGACCGGATTGTGATTAAAGAAGGCGTCCGTTCACGTTTGTTTGACTCCTTCGAAGCGGCTTTACGTTTATCAAGCGGCTATGCCATTGTAGATGTGATAGATGGCGAAGAGATGCTTTTTAGTGAACATTATTCGTGTCCTTATTGCGGTTTTACTGTTGGTGAATTAGAACCGCGACTTTTCTCTTTTAACGCGCCATTTGGGGCTTGCCCCGAATGTGATGGATTGGGAATAAAATTAGAAGTCGATATTGACTTGGTAATCCCAGACCAAACGAAAACTTTACATCAAGGGGCGATTGTTCCTTGGAATCCGATTAGTTCGCAATATTATCCACAAATGCTAGAACAAGCTTGCCAAGATTTTGGTATTGATATGGATACTCCTTTCGAAAAATTACCGGAAGAGCAAAAAGAGATCGTATTGAACGGGTCAAATGGTAGACATTTCCATTTTCATTACCAAAACGATTTTGGTAATGTACGTGATGTGGACATGCCTTTTGAAGGAGTTATGGTGAATATTAAGCGCCGTTTTCACGAAACGAATAGTGATTTCACCCGAGACCAAATGCGCTTGTATATGACGGAATTGACCTGCCAAGTTTGTCATGGGTATCGCTTAAATGAACAAGCACTTTCGGTTAAAGTCAATGGTCAACATATTGGAGAAGTCAGCGATTTAGCGATTAACTACGCCGATGATTTTGTTAATGATTTGACCCTGTCGCAACAAGAACAGATGATTGCTCAGCCTATTGTCAAAGAAATTGGTGATCGTTTGAGCTTTTTACAAAACGTGGGCTTAGATTATTTAACGTTGAGTCGTTCGGCTGGCACACTTTCTGGTGGAGAAGCCCAACGGATTCGTTTAGCGACGCAGATTGGTTCTAATTTGTCAGGTGTTCTCTATATTTTGGACGAACCTTCCATTGGCTTGCATCAACGTGATAATGACCGTCTATTAGGCTCACTAAAGAAAATGCGAGATTTGGGAAATACCTTAATTGTAGTCGAGCATGATGAAGATACGATGCGCTCGGCGGATTATCTGATTGATGTGGGTCCCGGTGCTGGCGATTATGGTGGAGAAATTGTTGCTTCTGGTACGCCGGAACAAGTGGCTGAAAATCCTCATTCTTTGACGGGAGAATACCTTAGTGGAAAAAGAAAAATCCCTATACCTGAAAAAAGACGGAAAGGAAACAAAAAAAACATTTCCATTACCGGAGCACAAGCCAATAATCTAAAGAATATTAACGTGAAATTTCCTTTAGGAAAATTCATTACGGTTACGGGTGTTTCTGGCTCAGGGAAATCAACATTAATCAATGATATTTTGAAAAAAGCTTTGGCTCAACGCTTAAATCGAAACTCGAAGAAACCTGGACAGTTTAAAAAAATCACGGGTTTTGAAAATGTTGAAAAAATTATAGATATTGATCAAAGTCCTATCGGGCGAACCCCGCGTAGTAATCCTGCCACTTATACGAGTGTGTTTGATGATATTCGTACTTTATTTGCCCAAACAAATGAAGCTAAAGTACGTGGTTATAAAAAGGGACGTTTTAGTTTTAATGTTAAAGGTGGTCGTTGTGAAGCTTGTAAGGGCGACGGAATCATCAAAATAGAAATGCATTTTTTACCTGATATCTACGTCCCTTGTGAAGTTTGCCATGGCAAACGTTATAATTCAGAAACCTTGGAAGTACATTATAAAGGGAAAAATATTTCAGAAGTTTTAGATATGACTGTTGATGATGCTTTTGACTTTTTCCAAAATATTCCTAGAATTCGCCGCAAACTACAAACGATCGTGGATGTTGGTTTAGGTTACGTTAAGTTAGGACAACCAGCAACGACTTTGTCAGGTGGCGAAGCCCAACGGATGAAATTAGCTAGTGAACTGCATAAAAATTCTAATGGGAAGAACTTTTACATTCTTGACGAACCAACAACTGGTTTGCATTCAGACGATATACTTAGATTATTGCAAGTACTCGATCGTTTAGTTGATGCTGGAAATACAGTTTTAGTTATTGAACATAACTTAGACGTCATAAAATCAGCGGACCATGTGATTGATTTGGGTCCTGAAGGCGGCGAAAACGGAGGTAGTGTGATTGCGACCGGTACCCCTGAAAAAATCGCGGCTAATCCAGATAGCTATACAGGGCAGTATTTAAAAAAATTATTGTAAAACTAAAGAGCCTGAATTAAAATCAATCACTTTGTGTGATTGCTTTTTTAAATGCTAGGATTTCTTTATATTATTAAAAAATATTCGAAAAGATACGCCAGGAATGTTATAATTGAAAAAATAAAGGTCTTAGCAAGGAGAGGGAAAATGTCCGATAATTTAGATTTAGTTATTATTACTGGTATGAGTGGAGCAGGAAAAACCGTGGCTATCCAAAGTTTTGAGGATTTAGGCTACTTTTGTATTGATAATATGCCGCCTAATTTGATTCCTAAGTTTTGGGAGTTGATCAAAGAATCTGGCAAAATTACAAAGATTGCTTTAGTAGTGGACTTACGTTCAAGAGCTTTTTTTGAAGAAATCCAAGCGATGTTAGTGGAAGTAGAAAATACTTCTTTTATTGATACTCGGGTATTATTTTTAGATGCTGCGGATAGCGAATTGGTTTCTCGTTATAAAGAAACTCGCCGCACGCACCCATTAGCTATGGATGGTTTAATCACAGAAGGCATTAGAAAAGAACGCGCCATTCTAGAAGAGCTAAAAGCGGAAGCTTCTTTTGTCATTGATACGACGGATCTTTCGCCTAGGCAATTGCGCGAACAGATTAATGAGGAATTTCGTAGTTCCAATGATACTGGTTTTCGGATAGAAATGGTCTCCTTTGGTTTTAAATATGGTTTACCGATCGATGCGGATATTGTGATGGATGTGCGTTTCTTACCCAACCCTCATTATATCGCGGAGCTACGTCCATTATCTGGCTTAGAAAAGCCTGTCTATGATTATGTGATGGGCTTTTCTGCTACTGAAACTTTTTACCAACAATTTTTAACATTACTGCAAACGATCTTACCTGGTTATGTAGAAGAAGGGAAAAGTAATGTATTGATTGCCATTGGTTGTACTGGTGGACAACATCGCTCGGTTGCTTTGATACAAAGACTCGGTCAGGCTTTAGCACAAGACTATAAAGTAAATATTACTCACCGAGATAAAGATAAACGGAAAGAGACGGTGAATCGCTCATGAGAATGAAAACCTATCGGATTAGGCGTCCTAAAATTGTTGTAATGGGCGGTGGCACAGGCTTACCAGTGATTTTGAAGAGTTTACGTAATCAAGGTGTCGATATCACAGCGGTTGTGACTGTGGCTGATGATGGTGGTAGTAGTGGGCAATTGCGTGATTCAGTAACAACATCTACACCACCAGGTGATTTGCGCAACGTGCTAGTGGCTCTGTCTGATATGCCTAAACTGTATTCCGACATTTTTCAATATCGTTTTAATGAAGAAGACAAGTTTTTAGCGAACCATGCTTTAGGTAATTTGATTATTGCCGGTATGTCAGAAATGCGTGGTAGTACATATGAAGCGATCCAATTATTATCTAAAATGATGCATGTTAAAGGCAACATCTATCCTTCTTCTGATGGGCCTCTTGTGTTACATGCTGCTTTTAAAGATGGGACGAGTGTTCGTGGTGAATCTAAGATCGCACTAGATCGCAAAACCATCGATCATGTTTATGTTAGAAACCAGGCCAACGATGACGAGCCGAAAGCTGCTAGAAAAGTCGTCTCTTCTATTTTAGAAGCCGATATGATTGTCTTAGGTCCTGGTAGTTTGTTTACCAGTATTTTACCTAATCTGATGATTTCAGAAATCGGTGAAGCGATGTTGCAAACTCGGGCAGAAACGGTTTATATCTGTAATATCATGACGCAAAAAGGCGAAACAGAGCGTTTTACGGACGCTGATCACGTTAGGATACTCCATGACCATTTAGGGAAACCTTTTATCGATACAGTTCTAGTGAATACTGAAAAAGTGCCGGATGGCTATATGAACTCTGAAGTTTATGATGAATACTTGCTACAAGTACAGCATGATTTTAAGGGTTTAAGAAACCTAGGTTGTCGAGTGGTATCCACTGATTTTCTCGAATTAAGAGATGGCGGAGTTTTCCACGACGGCGATAAAGTAGCTGAAGAGTTGTTACGAATTGTCTATGAAGCAAAAAAATAAGCACTTGAAAGGGGGATGATCATGTCTTTTGCCGCGGAAGTAAAAAAAGAGCTGACCAGCTTAGAAGTTCACCGTGAACATGCTAAAGCTGAACTTGCCGCGTTGATTCGCATGAATGGTTCGCTAAGCCTGTTCAATCAGCGTTTTGTGTTGAATATTCAAACCGAAAATGCAGCAATCGCTCGTCGTATTTATTCTTTATTAAAAGATCATTTTCATGTGCACAGCGAACTTTTGGTTAGGCGGAAAATGAAATTAAAGAAAAATAATATCTATATTGTTCGCTTAAAACAAGATACAAAGCGTGTTTTAGATGAACTAAGTATTATGGATCGGACATCTTTTAATACGCAAGTAAGTAATGATATTGTAGGAAATGCACAGAAAATGCGTTCTTATCTACGAGGCGCTTTTATGGCTACGGGATCTATCAATAATCCAGAGACGAGCCGTTATCATTTAGAAATATACTCGGTTTATGAATCTCATAACCAAGAGATTTGTAATATGCTTAATTACTATGATTTGAATGCAGGAACCTTAGAAAGAAGGAATGGTTACATTTCTTACCTAAAGGGCGCTGAGGATATCGCTAATTTTCTTACTTTGATTGGCGCAACAAATTCGATGCTTAAATTTGAAGATGTCCGTATTGTCCGTGATATGAGAAATTCAGTGAATCGATTAGTCAACTGCGAAACAGCGAATATGAATAAAACAATTGATGCTGCTTCCAAACAGGTCCAAAATATTCAATTTATTGAAGATCGTGTAGGGTTAGCTGCACTACCGGATAAATTACAAGAAATTGCTGAGCTACGTTTAGCTCACCCAGAGATAAGTTTAAAAGAATTAGGAGAAATGTTGCCCACAGGTGCAATCTCTAAATCCGGTATTAATCACCGAATACGCAAGATTAACGAATTTGCGGATAAGTTAAAAAAAGAAAATGTAGGATAAAAAAAGCTGGGATAAAGTTTGTAGACTTTTGTCCCAGCTTTGCTTTTTATTCATTAATATAATTTGTTAGTGTTTCTTGATCAATATTTTCATCAAAAATATAATCGCCAAGAATGATTGTAGGAACAAGGGTAATATTTGCTTGTCTACTTTCTTCTACAATTGTTTCAGCAGTATCTAAATGATGATGTTCAGTCAAACCAAGTTCATTTCTAGCGTAATCAGCAACTTCTTGTAAGGATAAATCGCCCCACTCCTCTTGTGAATCATAAATACGAGTAATATCTGCAAGAGCTTGTTTAGGATCATCATCTGTCACAAAACGGTGCATGACGTTGCCTCGTTGTAAGGATTCTTTTGGTCGATCCAGTAATTTTATGACCCGGTTTACTTTCCCATCAGCAACAGCTTGTTCCAACGTACCTTTTGACTCGTTAAACCATTGTTTACAAAAAGGACAGCGTAAATTGATAAATTCAATGATCGTTTTATCTGCCTCATCTCCAATGTGAATCCCATCTTGAGTATTGGTTTTTTCGCTTTTGATAACTGAGATATCCATACGAATATTCCTCCTTCTTTCTTTCAGTGTAACGTTTTTTTAGAGTGATGTGAATTAATTTGGTTAAAATGAAGTATTTGTTAGCTTTTTTTGAAAAAGTATGAAGGAAGTAATTTTTTTATCAACAACAGAAAAAAGCTGTGCTATACTAGTACAGTGTAGAAGTAGTCTTAAAGTAAAGGAAGGCTTTATATGTCGTTTAACATTGCAGAACTTTTTGATTTAGATTATTGGAGACAGTTATTATCTGTAGATGTTTTTTCTGTTCCTTTTTTTGTTAATATATTAGACGTTCTGGTCGTCTGGTTTTTAGTCTATAAATTAATACAAATGGTCCAAGGTACCAAAGCAATTCAGCTATTTAAAGGCGTTGTGATGTTCATTGCTGTTCGTTTTTTAGCAGAAGTTATTGGACTTCATACCTTATCGTGGTTAATGGATCAGGTAATTACTTATGGTGTCATTGCGGCTATTGTTATTTTTCAACCAGAAATCCGCCGTGGGTTGGAACATTTGGGGCGTACTAGTTTTTTCACCCCGACTAAGACAGAAAAAGATCAAGGCGAAACGATGATTCAAGCCTTTGATAAGGCTATTCAGTATATGTCTAAACGTAAAATTGGTGCGTTAGTTACAATCGAACGAAATACTGGTTTAGAAGAATATATTGAAACGGGGATTAGTCTTGATGCGGACATAACAGGTGAACTTTTAATCAATATCTTTATTCCTAATACGCCCTTGCATGATGGGGCAGTGATTGTTAGAAACGGGAAGATTGCCGTTTCTAGTGCCTATTTGCCATTATCGGATAGTAATATGATTTCTAAAGAGTATGGTACCCGACATCGGGCAGCTGCGGGTGTTTCTGAGGTTAGCGACGCTTTGACGATTGTGGTTTCTGAAGAAACTGGCGGTGTGAGTTTGACCTTAAATAATCGCTTATATACTGAATTAAGTCAAGAAGAGTATTTAAAGGTCCTTAGAGACACACTGATTGTAGAAAATACAGAGAAAAGTAAAAAAAATGTTTTCAGAAATTTATGGGATGAATTGAATAAATTGAGCAAAGGAGGCAAATGATGCTTAAGAAAAGGAAAAAAAGCAACATTGTCTACGCTCTTTTAGCTTTATTTTTCAGTTTAGTTCTTTTTTTCAATGCCAACGGTTCAAACTTTCAAAACAGTATCGCTTCTTCCGAAACTTTTGAAGAAACAGCACAAGATGTGCCTGTGACTATCGACTACGATTCAGATGAATACTACATTCAAGGGTATGAAAGTACAGTGGATGTAACATTAAGTGGTGTGAATCGTGTGCAATTAAATGCAGAAGCCAATGAAGAGACTCGAAATTTTGAAGTCGTTGCTGACTTAAGTGAGTTAGAAGAAGGAACACATGATGTTCCACTTGAGATAAAAAATTTAAGTAATAGCGTGGATGCGAGTCTTAACCCAGATACTTTGACGGTTACCATTGAAAAAAAAGTAAGTAAAAATTTTCAAATTGACCCTCAAGATTTTGAAAATAAGGTAGAAGACGGGTTTGAATTAGATGAGGCCTCCGTTTCTCCACAAGAAGTAACAGTCACTTCAGGGGAGCAAACCATGGAAGAAATTTCCGAAGTGGCTATTTCTTCTGATCTAGAAACGATTAATGAAAGTATTTCTGATCGTTTCCCGCTTCAAGCTGTAGATGAGAATGGAGAAGAACTGTCTGCTAACCTGGATCCGCAAACAGCAGAAGTACAACTGGACGTTTCAGCACCAGACAAGGAAGTTAGCTTAGCTCCTTCCCAAACTGGCGAGGTTGGAGAGGGGATTTCTGCCTTTGATTTTCAATTAGACGAAAATAGTGCTACAATTACTGGGGCACAAAATTTATTAGACGAGGTGGATTCGCTTGAGGTTCCGATAGATGTGACAGACGTTACCGAACCGACGACAAGAGATGTTAATGTCGAAACGCCTGATCAGTTAAGTTCTGATGTTGAGACAGTAACTGTTAATATTACGCCGGTATTTGAAGACTCGGATACTGAAGAAAATAATGAGGATAACGACAATAGTGATAATCCATCGGCTAATGAAACTCAATCTTCTTTAGAACCAGAAAATGAAAATACTGAAGAAGTAGAATCAAATACGGAAGATACAGAAACAGCTACAGCGGAAAGCTCTTCTGTTGAAGAAGCAGAAACAATGACTGAAGAAAGTCAAGAACAGACAACAGGTTCAGAGCAAACCCAAAACTCAGCAGATGAGCAAGTAGATACACAAGAAAATGAAGAAGAAACAGAAAGGTAAGTTAATTATGGGAAAATATTTTGGTACTGATGGTGTCAGAGGAGTTGCAAATAAGGAATTGACACCGGAATTAGCGTTTAAATTAGGACGTTGTGGCGGCTACGTGTTGAGTCGTCATGAAGATGAAAAAGAGCAACCAAGAGTATTAGTAGGACGTGATACTCGGATGTCAGGTCAATTATTGGAAAATGCTTTGATTGCTGGCCTGCTTTCTGTAGGGATTGAAGTCTTTCAGTTAGGAGTAATTTCAACTCCAGGCGTTGCGTATTTAACTCGAGTTCAAAAAGCAAGTTCTGGTGTCATGATTTCAGCTTCTCATAATCCTGCAGAAGATAACGGGATTAAGTTTTTTGGAAATGACGGTTTTAAACTTGCTGATGAAAAAGAATTAGAAATTGAAGCCTTACTTGATTCTGATGAAGATGAACTTCCCCGACCTGCTGCTAAGGGGCTAGGTTCTTTAGAAGAATTTCCTGAAGGCATGCTGAAGTATGCGCAATACCTACAACAAACGATTAAAGATGACCTTTCGGGGCTTACTATCTGCATAGACGCTGCTAATGGCGCAACGGCTTCTACAGTTAATCGTTTATTTGCTGATTTAGAAACAGAATTTTATACAATCGGTACTTCACCTAATGGCGTTAATATTAATGATGGCGTAGGATCTACACATCCGGAACAATTAGCTGACTTTGTAGTTGAAAAACAAGCTGATGCAGGAATTGCTTTTGATGGGGATGGAGACCGTGTGATTGCTGTTGATGAAAACGGTGAAATTGTCGATGGCGATAAGATCATGTATATTTGTGCGCATTATTTAGCGGAAAATGATTTGTTAAAACAAAATACGATTGTAACGACTGTTATGAGTAATTTAGGCTTTCATAAAGCAGTAGAGGCTGCTGGTTTGAATGACGTAGTAACTAAGGTTGGGGATCGTTACGTAGTTGAAGAAATGCGTAAGAATGGCTATAATTTCGGTGGTGAACAATCAGGTCATATGGTATTTTTTGATCTAAATACGACCGGCGATGGAATGCTCTCGGGGATCCAACTGCTTAACATTATGAAGCAAACAGGCAAAAAACTTTCTGAGCTAGCAGCTAATGTGACGATTTATCCACAAAAATTGGTGAACGTTCGTGTTTCCGATAAATACGGCGCAATGGAAGTTCCAGCGATTAAAACGATGATCGAAGAAGTAGAAGCTAAACTAGGCGATGAAGGACGTATTTTAGTTAGAGCTTCAGGTACCGAACCTTTATTACGAATTATGGCTGAAGCTCCTACAAATGAAGAAGTTGACTATTATGTCAATAAAATTGCCGATGTTGTACGAGAAGAAATTGGATTAGATGAGTAAAAACAACGATCGATCTTTTTTGGATCGATCGTTTTCTTATTCTTTGCTAAATGAGGCAAACATGTGTCATACTATTTGTGATTAAGGAAAGGAGGAGTTAGGAAAATGAATGCAAACAAATCGGTTAATTGGGGTGGACTCATCTTAGGGATCTTATTCATTTTGATTTCTTTATTATCATTTAATAACCCTGGAGGTAGTTTATCAGCCATTGTTATTCTTTTTGCGATATTAGCCATTATTAATGGTATCTTTAGTATTGTCGTTCGTAATCAAATAAAAAATATGATTGGCATGCGTGCGACGGCGTTTTTAGTTTTAGGAATTATTGAATTACTTCTTGGGGTTGTTTTATTATTTAATCTCAGCGGAGGAATTATCGCATTATCTTATGTATTTGCTTTTTGGTTTATTGCTGATTCTATCCGCAACTTATTTTTCCTAGACCATGCGCGCACATTTGGTAATGGCCACTACTGGTTTACTTTGATTATCAATATTATTGGCCTTGTACTTGGAATCATGTTGTTTATCGATCCGATTGTATCAGCACTTACGATCTCGTTTTTAGTTGGTTTTTATTTTATGTTGACAGGAATATTCTATATTGTTAACTCTTTAGACCATTAATTTCGATAAAACATAAAACCCCTGAACTTTTTAATAGTAAAGTTCAGGGATTTTTGTGTTTATACATCAGCTGAATAACCTCTATAATCAGTCTTTATAGGCCTATTTTAATTATTTAAGAGCAATAACTGTTCTTTTACGTAAAAACTTTTTGCGTTGGTGGTTTCTCTTTGTAGATGGCGCTGTATTCTGCTAAAATAGAGGAAAGGAAAGTATAAGGGTGGTGTATGATTATGACAGTTTTTACGTTGTTATTTGTGGCTTTTACAACTGTCTTATATCTCTTTTTATTTTTAGTAAGAAAAGAGTTAATTTTTACTGCAAAACACCAGTCACTTTTTTCGATTATTTTTCCAATTTTATTTGGCGTTTTTGCCGGAAGTTTGTTTATAACAACTGGAACCTTAGATGAAATTATAAGAGGGGCCGCTGTGGGCTTGGCGATCATCAGTTATGCGATTAATGGCAGAGGAATTGCAGATGATCGATTTGTTATTCATCCTTTAGATAATCGAGGGATTAAATTTGATGAAGTTGACCGGGTAGTATTATTTCGAGATGAAAAGAAAAATGAAGTGAAAATGAACTTTTTCAAGTTTGGTTTACGAGGCCCTTTGATGAAATTTAGTACACCGATGGATGATTTGGTTCAATTTCTTTCAAAACATTTGAAAGAAGGCACCCCCATCGATGTTGTGATGGAGCCCAATGAGTAAAAAATACAGCTTGAACATGGAAGTCAAGCTGTATTTTCGTTTGTCATTATTTAAATACTTGGAAACGGTAGTTATCAGCTAGAAAATCTTTAGCACTAGCTGGTGCTTCTGGTGAACCAAAAACAAGTTGAGAACGTAAACGCCAATTTGTAGGAACCTCCCATTCTTTAGCCACTGCTTCATCGATTACAGGATTATAGTGTTGTAAATTGGCACCGATGCCGGCTTCTGCTAAAGTCGTCCAAGTATTGGCGGTTGCGATACCGTTGGATTGTTCAGCCCAGGCAGGGAAATTATCAGCATATAAAGTAAATTGTTCTTGTAGTTGTTTTGTGGTATCAACATCGTTAAAAAACATGGCTGTACCAAGCGCTGCTTTGAAACCAGCTAATTTTTGCTTGGTATTTCCAAATGCTTCGGCAGGAGTTAAAGGCTCCAGTGCTTGTTCGGTTATTTCCCACAATTTTTCGTGCGCATCGCCAAAAAGTGTGATGACGCGTGGTTCTTGGGCATTAAAGGCACTAGGGCTTTGTTTCACCGCCTCTTTAATCAATTCTGTAATCTCTTCTTCAGTTAATGTGGTGTTGCGTCCTAAAGAATAAATAGAGCGACGGTTTCTAATGGTATTTAAAAAGCTTGTCAAAAAAAATTCCACCTTTATTGATATTTTTATTACTTAAAGGAGTATAACTTCTTACTAGAAATTAGTAAAAGAGATACTTAAGGTTTATTAACTTCTATTAATCTTCTATTAAATTTGTTATTGTTG
>JAKDZT010000150.1 GCA_030462125.1 Tetragenococcus sp. | reverse complement strand
TTCTTTTGCTGAAATCAACGCTTTTATAGAAAACTATACCCCTCCTTTGGCTAGAGAATACTAAAAAGTCGGTAGCAAAAATGAAGTCTCATTCTCTTATAAAATAAAAGAGGGTGAGACTTTATTTAGTCTGATAACATTCGCAAAGCAATTAAAACTAGCGCCACGACAGTAACAACGATTGTACTTGTCATTTCCATAAATTAGCGGCCTTCACCCAAGCCCAATTCCTTATGCGGATATTGTAACAACGATTGTACTTGTCATTTCCATAAATTAGCACTTTCTCTACTAAACGACATGACTTTGGTTGACTGGAGTACAGAGTCATTGAAATTCAAGTTTAACGTTTTGACAGGAACACCTAGACCTATATAACATCTGCTAACCTATCTATTACTTTATCGGGATATAAAGAAATATTGGACGCTGTTTTTCTAAAGTAAATTGTGGAGGATATAATTCAAAACTTCTTCTTGTGTCATCAAACGTTAGCTTGCTAGAACTGATCCAAATTTTCCAAATAAAATCATAACTTAAGTTCAAAAATTTATATGAGGTATTATGTTTAAATACAGCATACCTTCCACCACAAATAATTTCCTGTTGAAAAGAAGTTTCATCAATATGTTTCATCTTTTTAAAACCAATAAATTGTGAAAAACTACTATCTCCGTTCTCTTGAACAATAGCATATTTGCTGGTACAAATTGCAAAACATTCAACATTATCATTTGATTTAGGCAGCAGATTATTTCTCATTATATGGAGCTGTGCCCAATAAGTTTCTAGCTGGTTATTTAATAAAGTAGTTGTAACTGGAATACCTAAGATCTGTATTTCATCAATTTGTACAATTTCAGGGGTATAAGAAAAATAGCACTCAAAATGTTTGAGCATTTGTTTGCTTAGTACTGCTTCACTGTATATATAGTGTTTCGTCTTCTTGTTACGAAAAAAATATGGCGCAATTCCAAACCTTGATTTGAATACTCGGCTAAATGACTCATATGATTGATAACCAGCAGACATTGAAATATCTATTAGTTTTTCGTCTGTTTCAATTAATTGTGTAGAAGCAATCCCCAGCTTTCTATTGCTCACGTATGCGCCAATAGTGACCCCTGTTTTTTTCAAAAAAAGACGAGAAAAATGGTAGGTAGAATATCCAACGCTGTGAGCAATATCCTGTATCGTAATATGATCTTTGATATGGTCTTCAATATACCATAGTCCTTTTTCAATAACATCTAAATATTCCATACGACTGCCTCCTCTGTTCAATTTTAGCAAAAAATATCAAGAATTTACATGAAGTATTTTGATAAGATCTTTATAGAAAGGACGTATGCTATGAAGAATATTAAAATTGAAGGGGTAGTACAAAATAATTTAAAAAATATAAATTTAAACATTCAAAAGCACCAAATAATTGTCTTTACTGGTGTATCAGGTTCGGGAAAATCAAGCATTGTTTTCGATACTATAGCTACCGAGTCGCAAAGACAAATGAACGAAACATATCCAGCTTACATCAAAGGAAAATTACCACAATATTCAAAGCCCAATGTGCAAAGCATCAAAAATTTGTCCCCATCTGTCATTGTCGATCAATCTTCTCTAGGACAAAACATACGTTCCACAGTAGGCACTATTAGTGATCTGTATACAGATTTGCGTGTCTTGTTTTCTAGGATTGGCAAACCTTATATCGGTACAGCTTCATTTTTTTCATTCAACGATCCAAAAGGTATGTGTCCAGAATGTTCTGGCCTTGGTAAAGTGACAACAATTGATATTGAAAAAATAATTGATTTCAGTAAATCGTTAAATGAGGGCTGTGTGAATGACTCTAGTTTTGCACCGAATACATGGTATTGGAAACAATACGCTGAGTCTGATTTATTCGATTTGGATAAACCGATAGATAAATATGATAAAGAAGAATTAAATTTATTACTATACGGTTCAAAAAAAGGATACGGTGAACCAGAAAATACAAAAATAGCGGGAATTATTAATAAGTACAAGCATTCTTTTTTAAATCGTGACATGAGTAACATGAGTCAAACTATGAAAGAGAAAGCTAAACGATTTACTGTACAAAAGCCTTGCACTTGCTGTAATGGAAAAAAGCTAAATCAAGATACTTTGAAATGTAAAATTAACGGTTACTCTGTTGCAGATATGTGCGAATTAGAATTAACCGAGTTAATAAAAGTAATTGATGAGATTAAGGACAATTCTGTTGTATCTCTGTTAGACTCGTTAAAATCTGGCATTGCTAGAATGATAGACATTGGTCTTTCATACTTACACTTAAATCGAGCTACAAATTCTTTATCTGGTGGTGAAGCTCAACGGCTAAAACTGATTAGGTATATGGGGAGTAGCTTAACAGATATGATATATATTTTCGATGAACCCAGCGCTGGTATGCATCCTTATGATATTAAAAAAATCAATCACTTAATTGAGGATTTGAGAGATAGCGGTAATACAGTTATTGTAGTAGAACACGACAAAGATGTGATTAAAATAGCTGACGAAGTAATTGATATTGGTATGTATGCAGGAAAAAATGGCGGAGAGATTGTCTTTCAAGGCAGTTATAACGAACTTCTGAGTGCCAAAACTGTCACTTCAAAAACTCTCAAAGAAGTTATCCCTATTAAAACAAATGTAAGAATACCGAAACACTTTTTCCCGCTTAACAATGCTAGAATGAACAACTTGAAAAATATAAGCATTAAGATTCCTGCTGGTATTATGAGCGTTATCACTGGAGTAGCTGGCTCTGGAAAAAGTACATTGATAGCTAAAATATTTGCAAATGAATACAAAAAAGATGTCGTTAAAGTAGAACAAAAGCCTATTTTTGCAACAAATCGTTCAACTCCAGCTACTTTTTTAGGGTTATTTGATTATATAAGAGGCTTATTTGCAGCAGAAAATAAAGTAGATAAGAGTTATTTGAGTTTTAATAGAAAAGGAGCTTGTGAGCATTGCAAAGGAAAAGGTGTGGTAGTAACCGAACTAGTTCATATGTCACCAGTAGTAACTACTTGCGAAAACTGTAATGGCAATAGATATAATAGCTATGCACTCTCCCTAAAATATAAGAATAAGTCTATTGTAGATGTATTATCTATGAATATTGATGAAGCCGACTGTTTTTTTAATCATCCTAAAATCAACAATAAATTAAAGCAAATAAAAAAAGTTGGTCTTTCATATATGGCTTTAGGTCATCCATTATCTACTTTATCTGGAGGCGAAACGCAAAGAATTAAGTTAGCACAAGCGCTTAATAAACGGGGAAAAATATTTATCTTAGATGAACCAACGACCGGTTTGCACCCCTCAGACGTATCTAAATTAATGAACTTATTTAACGTCTTAGTGGACAAAGGAAACACAGTAATTATAATCGAACATAATTTAGATGTTATTAAACAAGCAGACTACATTGTCGATATAGGTCCAAAGGCTGGTAAAAACGGAGGAGAAGTTGTTTTTCAAGGAACGCCGAAAGAAATGATTGATAACAGTGATTCATTGACAGCCAATAGTTTGAACGCTTCTATCAAATAGTCCGAAGATTCATGTGGCTTTAAACTACCATGTTATTATTTATGCCAAATGTAAGAAAAGAGATAGAAAATGAGTGAATTGTTTTCTATCTCTTTATTTATTTTTATTCCGTGTGTCAAAGTCTTTCATAAGTATTAGTATTAGGACTTTATGCGTGAAACAGCTTTTTTATCACTTATTCCAATTTATTTTTAAAAACAATTAAAACTTTTTCGAATTGTTGTGATTGGTATTGATGAATATCATGCGTCGATTTAAAACCGTCAATCAACTCTGCGCCTTTAATAAGCTCTATTGCACGAGTGGCATCTTTTTCATCCATTGCTGAAAGTATAACGCCATTCCTATCGTAGTAAGTTGATCCGAATGTTTTTTCATATAAGAAAGAGCTGGTTTTTTAATAATCTTCGACCAGTTGTCTTTTCCATTTTTATTGAAAAGGGTTTGCATATAATCATGCTCAAGGCTATACTTATTTTCATTCGTATATGTTTAAAGCGAAACTAACAAATTCAATTGTGTTATAAATCAAACAGTAAACAGTCTACATATCAGATTTATTCTTATTTTTTCCTCTTTTTTTCTAACAATCTCTTCTATTTCATTTTTCCGATAAAGTGTTTCTTTCTTCAGCTACCAAAGAAACAAATTGGCATCATGAATCGTTCTAACCAAGCTTCATCTATTAGAAGAATTTTTGGCAAACCTATACCAGACATATTGAATTACTACAATCAAAATCGCAAAGACACCTAATACAATTAAAGAGACGGATCTATTTGCAGTGGTATTTATTGCCCCAGAGCCATCAGCCTCCCTAAACCAGATAATAGCTGCGGTAACAACAAAAAACAACACCCATAACACATTAGCAATTCGCCAAATTTTCATTATTTCCACCCTTTTTTATATGATAAAAAATACTTTTAGTTTAATTACGTAACGCATGGTTATATAAATACGATATACTTTTCCTTGCTATTTGTAAAATTATGATAAAATACTCGACTAATAAGACCAACTGTTGTCATTAAAAAACCGCTTGACCTTTACGCTACGTAAACCTCTATAGTGAGGATTGAAAGGAGGGAAAACG
>JAKDZT010000149.1 GCA_030462125.1 Tetragenococcus sp. | reverse complement strand
GAACGCGCCATTGTCTTTACTAAATTTAGTAAGGGCGATGGCGTTTTTTTGTGTTCTATTTGAAATTTCAGGACAAAAATCTCTATTATCTATGACCTATAATGAACTATAGGTCAAAAGCTAGCTTTTATTTTCGTACGCAGGATATTTTCCATCTAGATAATCTTGTCCTAATTGGCAATAGTGATCCACATTTTCTTTATTCTTTCTAATTTCTTCTGCGGTTAACTCACGGACTACTCGCGCGGGCCGCCCTAAAGCCGGAGAAATCGGTGGAATCATTGTTCCTTGAGTAACTAAAGAACCTGCGCCAATCATACTATTTTCGCCCACGACGGTATTATTCATTACAATTGAACCCATACCGATTAAGGCGCCATCTTCAACTTTGCAACCATGCAATAAACATTGATGTCCTACCGTAATATTATTGCCAACTTCACAAGGAATATCGTGATCAACATGAATCACTGTCCCGTCTTGAATATTGGTCCGATCCCCGATAAAAATAGGTGCATAATCGCCTCGAAGGACACTGTTATACCAAACAGTTACTTCTTTTCCCAAAGTTACATCCCCAACAAGTGTAGCATTTCCTGCGATAAAATTTTTCATTGTCTACATCGTCCTTTCTTCTTGAGTATATCATAATTAATGTTCACCCTTATAGCTGAACTTTTACATTGAACATGACTAACTCGTATAATAATGTGGTCAGATTTTGCTATTGGCATGGTTATACGAAGGATAAAACACTAGCTACTCTCTATATTCGAAAAAAATGAGAAGCGTATCACACACACACTCTCTCTGAGAAGCAAAAGATAGAAAAATTTTTAAGGAGAATAACTAGCAACGATTTAGCCCACTAGTTAAAGAAATAGTGGGCTAAAAAGGAAATAACCACATAAGAATGGCAAACTAGTGAGGTTAATTCATCCTTAGCACACTAGATTGACAAAGCTATGAGCTTAATTCTAAAAAAGGAGCCAAGTAAGCTCAATTTAGATGGATTAAGCACATAAGAATGACAAAATCATGTGCTAAAAAGGAATTAAGCGCATAAGAACGACGAACTAGTGAGGTTAATTCATGCTAAACACACCAGATTGACAAAGCTATGAGCTTAATTTACAAAAAATAAAAAGAGAGGCCGTTTCTTTTTTCACTATAAAGTCTCAATAAATTTTACGTTAATAGTCATCACCTCATAGAAAAAAGCGACGCTAACTTTTTCAGCAGCGTCGCTTTCTTTCTACTCTTGGTCGGCAAATTGACTATTATACAAGTCTGCATAAAAGCCGCCTTTAGCAAGTAATGTATCGTGATTTCCTTGTTCGATAATCGAGCCGTGATCCATAACTAAAATTAAATCAGCATCGCGAATTGTTGACAAACGGTGAGCAATAACAAAGCTTGTACGACCTTTCATTACCTGGTCCATCGCTTTTTGTATGAGTGCTTCTAATCGAGTATCTACCGAACTTGTGGCTTCATCTAATATCAAAATTTCAGGATCAGAAATGACAGCTCTGGCGATGGTCAACAATTGTTTTTGGCCAAGAGAAATGTTATCACCTTCAGCAGAAATTTCCATATCATATCCTTCGGGGATCGTGCGGATAAAGTGATCCACATTGGCCGTTTTCGCTGCATCTACGACTTCATAGTCGGTTGCATCTAACTTACCAAAACGAATATTATCAGCAATCGTTCCACCATAAAGCCAAGCATCTTGCAAGACCATACCAAATAATGAACGAACATCGCTACGATTCATTTCTTTTGTATCAATGCCATCAATTTTTATGGCCCCTTCGTCCACGTCATAAAAACGCATCAATAGGTTAATAATAGTAGTCTTTCCAGCGCCAGTTGGACCCACGATGGCTACTGTTTCACCTGCATCAACATGAAGGTTCAAATCTTCGATCAATGGTTCATTGCCTTTATAAGAGAAACTAACATGTTCAAATTCTACTTCACCACGAACGTGCTCTGGAAGTGCCACTTCATCCTCGACAGATTCTTCTTCCTCTTCATCCAAAACTTCAAATACACGGCGCGAAGAAGCAGATGCACTTTGTAGCATAGCAGACAATTGCGTAATGTTGCCCATTGGTTGGCTCACTTGCCAAATATATTGAATAAAGGCTTGAAGTTGCCCTACCACAATAGCACCGCTTAATACAAACAAACTACCTACAACAGCAATCACAATATAAGTTAAATAAGCTGTGGCTTGCACAAGTGGCATCATTAAACCGGAAATAAATTGCGCTTTAAATCCATTATTTTTCTGTTCAGTATTGACTTTTCTAAAGTTTTCCGCTGTAGGTTTTTCTTCACCAAAAAGTTTAATAACGTTAAAACCTGTCATATGTTCTTGCACAAAACCATTCATTTCACCCAAAGCATTTTGCATGCCATTAAAGTATTTTTGCGATTTCGAAATAATATAACGCGAAATAAAGTAAGAAGCTGGAATCATAATCACAGCAGCTAGCGCCATATAAATATTAATATAAAACATCATCGAAACCGAAAGAACAATACTCAAAAAAGCATTGACTAACTGTACTAAGGATTGTTGTAAAGCACCACTGACCACATCCACATCGTTGGTTACCCGAGAAAACACATTTCCTTGTTGTCGGGTATCAAAGTAGGAAACAGGCAATCGATTGATTTTGTGAGAAATATCTTCCCGCAAATCTTTCATCGCGGATTGCACAACACCGGTCATCAACAAGCCCGCAGCTAATTGCGATCCGCCATAACCAATACCAATAACGACAATAGCTATAACCGTTTGTTTAATATAGTCAAAGTTGATTGGATCCCCATTCGATAGGTTTCGACTGATTTCTGTTGTCGGAAGACCGGTCACATAAGGTAGTGCCGTATTAAACACCACTGTGGCTATTACCAAAAGCACAACCAAAATAAATTTAAATTTATACGGCTTTAAATAATGACCTAATCGTTTTAAAGAAGAAAAAGTATTCATTTTCCTAACTCCTCCTTCGTTAATTGAGACGAAGCAATATCGTAATAAACCGAGCTTGTTTCTAGTAACTCTTCATGAGTTCCTTCTCCGACAATATCTCCTTCGTTCAATACAATAATTTTATCAGCTTCCATAATTGTGCTTACCCTTTGAGCCACAATCAAGACAGTGGCGTCCGTTGTCTCTTCATTAATTCTTTCGCGGACCTTGGCATCTGTGGCAAAGTCCAAAGCAGAAAAGCTATCATCAAATATATAAATAGCTGGTCTTCTTACCACTGCACGGGCAATCGCTAACCGTTGTTTTTGCCCTCCAGAGAAGTTTGCGCCTCCTTCAGAAATGTGGGTATCTAATCCGTCAGGTAATTCTGCCACAAATTCACTTGCTTGAGCGATATCAAGGGCTTCTTCTAATTCAGCATCGGTGGCATCTTCTTTACCATAACGTAGGTTTTCTCTAATGGTACCAGAAAATAAGACAGCTGATTGTGGAATAAATCCAATTTTTGCTCGTAAAGCGTTTATATCATAATCACGAACGTCCACGCCATCAACTAAAATTTCCCCTTCACTAACATCGTAAAGACGAGGGATTAATTGAATTAATGTAGATTTCCCGCTACCGGTACTACCAATAAACGCAATGGTTTGACCAGGCTTGGCAGAAAAATTGGCATCTCGGATCACAGGCGCCTCTGCACTTCCAGGATAAGCAAATGTCACATCATCAAACGCAAGATAACCACTTGTTTCTGTTTGAGTAACCCCATTTTCTTTATTTTTAATAGTGGGTTCAGTATCCATTGCAGCTTTAATCCGGTTAGCGGATACCGCGGCTCTAGGATACATCATAAATATGGTCGCAAACGTCATAAATGAAAATAAAGCATGGAAAATATATTCAATAAATGCAATTAAATTGCCGACTTCCAATGAGCCCTCACTGATTTGGATACTTCCTTGCCAAATAACAAAAGCCATCACCAGATTAAAAAGAAAGAAGAAACCTGGTTGAGCCGAAGACATCAAACGAAATAGATTTTTCGAACTTTTTTCATAGGCTTTATTGACTTTATCAAAACGATTTTCTTCAAAGTCTTCATTGACAAAAGCTCGAATCACACGTAAGCCGGATAAATTTTCTCGTAGAATATTATTAATCCTATCCAAGTTCCCTTGTTGCTTTCTAGATAATGGATTTGAAATTCCTGCAATTGCTCCAACGCCTATTAATAAGAAGGGTAAAGCCATTAGCACGTAGCCACCTAAACTACCACTGGTTCGAAATACCATCACCAGACTAGCAATAATCATCATAGGCGCCATAAAACCTGTCCGCAAAAAGTTTTGCATGAATAACATAATTTGATAAGCGTCATTTGTTACGCGTGTAATTAATGAGGAAACACCTAGCTGTTCATATTCGTTATGAGAATAATCCTGTATTTTCTCAAAAAGATCTTGGCGAATTGAGGCTGTAACATTGGTCGTGATACGCGTCATAAAAAATCCTAGCGCGACATTCATCAATACACCTACAATAACTACCGCTAACATAATTAAGCCTATTCTTTTAATATAGGCATCATCGTTATTGACCACACCTACGTCAATCATTTGACTTAATAATGTAGGCAGGCCTAATTCAATAAGAATAAACCCGAAAACACAAATGAAATTAAAGAATAATAACCCTTTGTTTTTCAAA
>JAKDZT010000148.1 GCA_030462125.1 Tetragenococcus sp. | reverse complement strand
ACTCAAAATCCAGTGCCCGTTAAGGGCGTGTCGGTTCGACCCCGACCGCCGGTATCTAAATTAAGCGAGGAACATTGTTAAAACAACGTTCCTCGCTTTTTTCGTACCAAAAATGTGCAAAATTTTTTTGAAAGAATAAAAGAGTGACTAACTTCCATTCTTTCTGAGTAAAAACAGGAAAAGTATGAGTGGGTGTCCTTCTTTTGCTTAAAATCCAAGCAGCTGGGTTGTCGATTATCACGCCAATTGTAATCATAAATACGGACGATTATTTAGATGTGTTAGATATGAATCAAATAGAAATTGTAGTAGGAGAGGATCTATTAATGATTATTTCCAAATAAAGAAAGCTCATCTGTCTTTCACAGTCTAAGAAAAACAGGTGAGTTTTTTTAGTTTTATTTATTTTAAAACAATTCGCCCAATAGATTCATCTAGATCTACCGGCTTATCTTCGACTACCTCTAATGAATCGATCAAATCTTGTGAGAGGGTGATAAAGATAATATCCGTCGTTTTACGATGGGCGCTAATATAATCTAAATCCATTTCAGTTAGTAGGTCTCCAGCTTTAACTTCCTGATCTTGTTCGACAAAAGTTTGAAAACCGTGCCCATTTAAATCGATTGTATCAATTCCCATATGAACTAAATATTCAATGTCGTTTTCATCTTTGATACCGATTGCATGTTTGGTAGGAAACAAACTAACAATTTTTCCATTAACTGGTGAATGTACTTTGCCTTCTACAGGGGTAACCGCAAAACCAGTGCCTAAAGTTTTCCTTGAGTAAAGATCATCGTCTATTTCCTCAATATCTTTTAGTTTCCCTTTTGCAAGAGGATAAAGTGGGATAGTTTCGTTTGTAGCTATTTTCTGAGTATTCGTTGGTTTGGTAGTAGTATTACCTATTCCAAATAATCCAGCAATGGATAATTGAATGTTTGTTTCTGTGTTAAGTTGACGGAAGGTTTGGTTGAATTTTTTACTAGTAAGGTGAAAGACAAAATAAAACACAATGAAGGACGTTGTACCTAAAAAAGCTAAAGAGAATAAATCTTCGTGAGTACTATCTAATAAATTCCAAGCGAACAGTGAAATAGTTAAAATGGCAAAGAAAACAAAAGCAACATCATTTTTTAGCCAGGTGACAATTGAAGTAAACCTCATTTGGAGTCGGTAAAAAATTTTGTCTTTCATACTTGTTCACCTCTTAGTTTTAACAAAAATCTATAATCAACATCTTTTAGTTCATTTTAATATATCTTTATTCTTACGTAAAGTAAAAAGTTTCGAATGAAAGCTAAAAAGTTTCATTAGTTTATTTAGAATATATTGTTAATTAGTAGAGAAGATTATGAGGAACCCTAAATCAGGTATATGCTATAATAATTGTAATAACGAAATACATATTTAAATTGATAAAAAAGGGAGACACAATGCAATCAATTATTTTCGATTTTAACGGGACTTTATTTAATGATTCGGCACTGCATGAACAAGCTTGGCAACAATTTATACAAAAATTAATAGGGCGGAAATTGACTAAGGTAGAATTTGATCAAATTCACGGACGTACCAATCATCTGAATATGGAATGGCTTTTAGGAAAAAAACTTACGAAAGAAGAAGCCGATAAGTTGTCGGAAGAAAAAGAAGCGATTTATCGCGAAATAGTACTAAAAGAACAGCAAACACAATTGATTTCGGGAGTAACTAATTATTTTGATTACTTACAAGACAATCACCAACCAATGAATATTGCGACAGTTTCTCCCAAAGTCAATCTAGATTTTTATTTCGACTTGTTTCACTTAGATTGTTGGTTTGATTATAAGAAAGTCGTTTATAACGATGGTTTGTTAGAAAGTAAGCCAGCACCTGATTTTTATGTCCAAGCTGCTTTGAATGTGGGGGCAGATCCTAAAGAAATGATTATTTTTGAAGATTCACCGATTGGGTTACAAGGTGCTTATAATGCTCAGGCGAAGCGAATTATTGCTGTGGCAACCGATAATAATCATGAAAAATTGAAAAAAACAGGATTAGTGGATTTTGTTATCGATGACTTTACCGATCCGCGGGTTAAAGAGCTGTTAAAAGAATGAAAATTGTGCAGAATTTATCTTCTGTTTAAGAATTTGCGATGATCGGTTTGAAAAATATTCGCAACTTTTTGGTGAATTGTTAGGAATGATAATTCATTTTTATGTGAGCCGTTTGCAAAATGACTGTAATTATGATTATCATATCATTGTGAGATAAATTCATTGCAAAAGGAGATATTGCTAGATGGCATTAGATGAACAAGGTATTTTATCAGCGATCAAGGATGAGACAGAATTATTTTGGATAAATGATGAATTATTACCGGTACAAAAAGCTAATAAAAAAACGAAATATTCACTTGAGGATATTCAAGACGCGGAGGCTCGTTTACAAAGGTTTTCTAGTTTTATAAGAAAAGCGTATCCTGAGACTGAAGAGGCTTCTGGAATTATTGAATCAAGTATAACCGAAATACCCAATATGAAATCATTTTTAGATGAAAAGTATGATAAAACTCTTAAAGGATCTTTTTATTTGAAACGCGATGACCAATTGCCAATCTCTGGTACAGTAAAGGCTAGAGGGGCTATTTATGAGGTCTTGAAACATGCCGAAAATTTAGCTCTAGAAAATGGATTGTTAGCCAGCACCGAAGAAGATTATTCTGTGTTTGCTTCAGAAAAATTCCAAAATTTTTTCTCCCATTATAATTTAACTGTAGGAACCACAGGAAATTTAGGGATTAGCGTAGGCACAATGGGGAGAAAACTCGGTTTTGACGTGACTGTTCATATGTCTATAGAGGCAAAATCTTGGAAAAAGCAATATTTACGTAATTTAGGTGTTAATGTTATTGAGCATGAATCGAATTTTTCGCTTGCTGTTAATAAGGGACGGGAAATTTCAGAGGCGGACCCTCAAAGTTATTTTGTAGATGATGAGAATTCCGAAACCTTGTTTTTAGGTTATACGGTTGGTGGCTACCGTATGAAAAAACAATTGGATCAAAAAGGAATCAAGGTGGATGAAAATCACCCATTATTTGTGTATCTTCCTTGTGGCATTGGTGGTGCTCCTAGTGGCGTTACATTCGGTCTCAAACAAGCATTTGGGGACAATGTTCATTGTATTTTTGCTGAACCAACAAAGATGCCAAGCATGTTGATCGGTTTAGAATCCCATCAATTTAACGAGGTTTCTGTAGAAGACATTGGTTTAGGAGGCTCAACAGTGGCTGACGGATTGGCAGTGCCAAGGACTTCCGCTCTTGTCTCCAAATTAATACGTTATTATTTTAGCGCAGGTTACACTCTCCAGGATGAATCGTTTAAGCGTTTATTATGGAATCTATACGATACAGAATCGATTTTCTTAGAACCGGCAGCTGTTGCTGGTATTGTGGGTCCTTATGCTTTAACATTCACTCAAGAAGGGCAAAACTATATTAAACAACATAACCTTCAAGATAAATTAGCCAATGCTACTCATATTGCATGGGCAACTGGCGGCTCTATGGTTCCAACAGATGATAGAAAAGATTTTATCGAAGAAGGAAAAAAGGCAGAAGAAAATAAAACTAGCATGGTGCATGGATAACAAAGTGAAATTTATGAGTTTCTGATAAGTTTTAAAGATATACGCTCTAATTGACTAAATTAGGGCGTGTTTTTAATACAAACCTATCGGAAATTTTTCATAGTCATAGAATCTTCCTTTTAACTGTATTTCTATAATTATATAAACTAACGAACATAAGTTTACGTTTTACATATGAAAGCAAAAACTGAGAAAAATTGTTAGGAAATAGTAAATATGGTATCCTTAACGAAATAAAAGTGAGGGATGACAATGTCTCGAGAAGAAGAAATTATTGCTACTGTAAGTAAAAATAAAAAAATAGAAGTCAATGAACTGGCTGATCTGTTGAATGTGTCGCGAGTGACGATCCGTAAAGATTTAGATAAATTGGAAGCACGAGGAATCCTTCATCGACAACATGGTTTTGCTGTTTTAAATAACCAAAATGATATTAACTACCGTTTAGCAATTAACTATGATTTAAAACGAAAAATCGCAAAAGAAGCTGCCAAATTAGTCAAAGATGGCGAGACCGTCATGATTGAGTCTGGTTCCACTTGCACCTTGCTTGCGGAAGAGTTGGCTTATCATAAAAATGATGTCACGATCATTACGAACTCCAATTTTATAGCTTCTTATATAAGAAAAGCTGAATCCGTTAAAATTTTATTAATTGGTGGAGAATACCAAAAAGACTCGCAAGTAAATGTAGGTTCCTTGGTAAAGAAAGTAATCAGCGATTTTCATGTAGATAAGCTATTTGTAGGCATTGATGGCTTTGATGAGCAAAGAGGATTTACCGGCAGTGATGTTACTCGTAGTGATACGGCTAATACCATGATGACTTCAGCTAATAATACCATTGTTTTAACTGATTCCAGTAAATTTTCGCAAGTTGGGGTCGTTTCAGAGTTCGCCTTTGACAGGATTTCTATGGTTTATACGGATCATCGTATTGAAAAGGGAAAGGCTAAATTTCTAGAGAATCAAGGAATAAAAGTCGTTGCGGTTTAAACGTGTAACCTATTTTAATAAAAAGGTTACTATTCACAGTTAACGAAATTTCACCAACACAAATAGACCGTTGAAAGAGA
>JAKDZT010000147.1 GCA_030462125.1 Tetragenococcus sp. | reverse complement strand
TTTTGGCTGATGGTTTCTTTCGCACCGTCGGCTGCCTCTTGCACTTCTGCTTTAATGTCTTCAAAGTCTTTTACGTATTGCTCCCCAGCTTCAGGCAACATATCAGTTATCATTGACTGCTTGATTTCAAAGGTAAACCGTCCTTCGTCCGTGTGGCTACCGTCGCTGAATTCCAGGTAAACGTAACCTGTGACTTTACCCTCATGTCCTAGCATGCTTTCGGGGATAATATAACGAGCAGTACCAGGAACAGCTAGCCAAATTTCGATATCGTCGGTTTTAGGTGTGATTTTTTCATCATTTAACACAAAAACCAAGCGTATAGTGGCGTTTGCTAGGTCTGTAGGTTCACCATTTTCTTCGCGGAAATTAAAATACAGCGCAGCGGAATTTTTATCATAGCTGTAAAACGTAAACCCTGTGCTTTTTGTCTTCGTGCCTTTAGCGCTTGTTTGAATTTCAATGTTTCCTTTTTTTCGTACTGGCAAAGTATCAACTCCCAACTAAGTCTATAAAAAAGAGGAATGCCCTAGGCACACCTCATTATTCTGCATTTATATTCGCACTACGAGTGTTCGGATATACTTCAACGTTTCCTGGTTTGTCTATGGTTTCTTCGTTATCCCACTCAGGTTTTGCTATATCTTCTTTATTTGCTGTCCAACCTTTAGGAACCGGCTCGTCAAAGTCTATAATCTTTTGTTGTAGATAAGTAGGATCCAATGGGTTATTCGAAGTTCTAAAAATTGTTTTAAACATCATTGTCCACCTCAACCATACAGGTCAGGCTAACATTCAACCAACGGTTTTGAACAAAGTCCTTAGCGCTTCCGCTTTCATCAGCAAACCTAAAAATCAAAATCTCATTTGCATGACTCTCGTTATAAGAAAAAATTCTAGACACGAATTGATCCCTAACTGACCCTTGAGAAACTGCAACATCATTAGCAATAACTTTTAAATGTTCTGGTAATTTTGATACAACAATTTCGCTATCCTTATCTATCTTGCCTTTATTTGTTATATTTCCATATATTTTGCACATATTGCCTACTCTAAAATATTGCATTTTTGAGGCATCGATTTCTGGCTCATAGTTTTCAAAACCTGACTCCAGCTCTAAAAAACCATGCTCTATAAAACCATTTAAAAATTCTTTGTTTAATTTTCCATCTAATTCACTTTTCGATGCTACTTCTGCAGGATTTAAAGACCAATCAGCCGGATACATTCCACGATTTAAAACTAATTTGCGAGTTCTTGCGGTTTTCGTACTACTACCATCAGACTTATAAAATTGAAAAACCGAGATACGATAAGTTCCTTCTGGAATTTCTGCTGTGACGACAGAAACGCTATTTTCACCTGGATCAACGTTATTTCCGGCCTTGTTTTCCAAAGCATTATTATCTGTATCATAAAAGATAATTTTTGCTGTAACATTAGCTTCATTTTCTGTATCTATGGTATTGTCTATATCCATACTAAAAGTGATCTTATCTCCAGCAAGCAATCCTGTATTTTGTAGTAAAATATCTATCCTGCCAGCATCCCAACTAGACCAAGTGGTTTCTTGCCACTCGTCACTTGTTCTAGTGAGTAGATTTGTACTACTAAAATCCCACTGATCAATAGCTTGGGTAACGTCATCTTTAGCCTTTATTGCTTCATTGATATATTTTTTTGACTGCTCATTCATATCGCTAATGGCCGTATTCCTCGTGCTATTAACCAAACTTTTTGCCTCGTCAATTAATTTTGTAGATTGATTGTTCATTGCGGATACTGCGTTTTCTTTTGTACTATTGACTGTTTTTATAGCACCGCCAGCAATATCTTCGACCGTTTTGTTACTCTTAGTTACAGTGTCATTTATATATTTTTTACCAGTCTGTAAAGCAGTCTCCATTTCAGCGACGTAATCATCACCATTTTCAACTGCTTTTTCGATAAATTCTACACGGTCTTCGATACGTTTTCTTAAATCGTCAAAAGTTTTTATATAGTTTACCCTATCAACTGCAGGAATGTGGTCGAACAGACTATCTTTTATTTCAAAGCTAAATTCGACTTCTGTAATGATGTCTTCTTTCCCCTGTATTGCAATCCATACCTGACCCTGTACATCCCCATCGTGAGATAAAAATTCTTTAGGGATAGTGTAACGAACCTTGCCATTTTTAGGATCTTCTACGTGAGCCGTATCCACAATATAGCTGTCATCTTTTGCTTTAAGCATTAAAATACAATCAACATTTTCATCACTAACTTCTAGTGGACGTTGATTGCGGGTAATCATAAAAACCAAATCGGCAGTATTCACATCTGTGTCATAAAAAGTAATGTTTGTTTTACCGATAGGTGTGTAATGTGCGGATGTTTCTAATTTTATCTTTCCTTCTTTGCTATACATTTAGGCACCTCCTATACTTCGAACCAATCTGACCATTTACCATTACTGTACGACCGCCGCTTCATTTTATAATTAGTTGATCGTGCAAAAGGAACAGCCGTTTGAAAGGCTGTTGTTGCATCATCCAAATCAGCATATGTGACATTATATTGTGTAATAACTGAGCTAGATTCATTTTTATAAGGAGACCCGGTTGCTGTTTTAGGTACGACATAAGTTCCTCCAGTGTTGAGGTTATTGCAATTATTTACAGTATCAGGAGCCGAAAAGTTTTTAGATAGTAATCGGTTGTGCAATTGCATATCGTCTTCGGTTACTCTAAACCATGTACTCCCGGTGCCGTAATCCCAGAATCTAAATCCACCAGGTTCCATATAAAATTTCTTTTTGGGTTCGTCGCCGTCCATGGCTACTAAGCCTGTATAATCGTTATACCTAGTCATACGTAATTCGTTTGATTCAAAAGTATTTAAAATACCAATTAACCCATATAAAAATTGCGTAAACGATCGAACCTCGCCAATATCTTTATAAGCATTTTGAATATCCACATCTCTGGGCTGTAATTGATCTTTACCAAAATAAATAAAGTCCAAAACTTTACGTTCAGACTTATTACTATTATCTGTGGGTTTATTGAGCATTTTAGAACGCAAAACAGAAGACGTACTTCCTCCGCCATCTAAATTATAAGCAAATTCAATTTCTCCGTAGTGGTCGTATAGCGTATCTATGACTTCCCCCAGTTTCATACCACGTTGGTATAAGCCTTGTGATTTCACGCGGCCATCACATGAAAATATTAAAATATCTTTATTTGGTAATTGTGCAATTGCAGTACGTGGATTTAATTGTTCCGAGTTATCACTATAATCTCCCTCTTTATAAACAGGTTTACCACCCATGATTAAGGGTCCAAACCCACTAAAAGTTGTATTATAGCCTTTATCTTTGATTTCTTTGGCTGTAATATGAGGTTCGAAAGCTGTCATGTTGTTTTCGTCATCGATAGCTAATGTCCACCGTTTGCCGATTTCATCATATTCATCAGATTTTATGCTATCTAAAATTTGGCCTTCATAGATTTGCTGGCCGTGGAGTTTTTTATTAGTTGTGCTCCCAGTACTGGCGTTTGATGCAAAAGTCGCGCCTACTTCGCTTGCAAAATTACGGGTTGTTTGCGGTTCGATTTGATTTGGTCGACCTGCTAGCCCTTTTTTTAGCTTGATTAAGTTACCATCACTGTCTTTGTGTGGGATATAAACGATTTTATAAGACGTATCGTATTTACGACCGCTAACATAATCTATCTCTTGGTAATAGGCACTTTCTTCGATCTGTTCTTCGTGTTTTTGCGAAGTATCATCGGCTCGTGTGGCTGTTGCACCAATTTTACTAAAATCTTGATTCAAGCGATCTTGCGCTATATCATGTGCGCTGCCTTCCATATCTACACGGATATCTTTGACCTCCGCAGAACTGTTTTTGCTAGCACCATAGATTTGGTTGTTAATGCGACCGTTTAAAATGTTTAAAACATTGCTAAGCAGTTGGTTGTTGTGCTCAATTTCTTTTGTTGTTTGTTTCTTTTGCTCGTGTTCTTGCACTTTGTCAATTAAAAATTGTCGGTCTTGGTTCAAAGTCTTGAAGTTATTGACTAAATAACCACGAAACTCGTTATTTAATCGATAGGGTAAGTTTTCTTGTAGTGCCATTTCATCACTCCTATTCTATCCATGTAAATGATCCGTAAATGTAATTATTTTCTACCCAATCATCTCTATCTATATAATTCATTGATAGTGATAGTTTCCCACTGGGTCTTAAAGAAATCGTCACTGGCAATCGGTTTGCTGGTGTTCGCACTAACCAGGATTGCGATTCTTTGGCAAAGTCATCAGGAAAGTTATAAATCGTCATCCCATAAGAAATATCGGATAAATTTAATCTTACCGTTTTGATTTTTACGTCCAAGAACTCAATCGTCCGATACGAGCAGTTATACCCCTTATCATCGTTATCTTTAAACGCTTGGTTAGGTTTTCCATTAACTGGGGTGAATTCAACCCACCCGCTGTCTTTTATTAAGCTTTCTAACCCTCTAATTGCATCTACATGGGTAACTGGGAAGTATCGGTTGCCGTCATTATCTTTTAAGTATCTATGATTAATTTCACTCATCGACGATAGTCACCCCCACACTTTCGGAATAGTTTTCAGGTGGACGGAAAGTCATGCTTCCCGCTGTCATGTTGTTTAACTTTTTAACGTTTCGATTTAAGTCTCGTTGGATTTTTAGAATGTCTTTTGGCGAGTTGCTAAAAT
>JAKDZT010000023.1 GCA_030462125.1 Tetragenococcus sp. | reverse complement strand
TGAAAGTAACGCAAATGTATTATTTATATGTGTGTCAAATTAAAGAAAAAAGACGTGTTTTTGACAGCAGTGTCTAAATGCATCGTTTGAATTACCTAAAGTCACAGGCATACTTCTTTTTTATATATAAATCTTTCTAAATTTTAGGCACAAAACTCGTGATTTTTTCATACTTTGCTTACAATACACTTAAAATAAGCAAAAAGGAGGGACGTTATGGCTCGAGGTATCCGTTCTATAATTGCTCTAATTATTTCTGCAATTTTAGGTATAGGAATCATTCAATATCTTGTCTATCCAACGTTATTACAGTACGAACGTTTTGAAAGTGTCATGAGTCGTTTTGGTTATACGAAAGAAACTTTGGTTATATTTGTGGCACTGAGCTGTTGGCTCTTATATTTACAAATTGAGTTTCGTCATTTTTCTGTCGTCTACCTTTATTTATTTTACAGTGTTTATCTGTTTTTACTTTTTGTGGTGTTATTTACAAAAGCACCAGAGTATCACACTTTCAATGGGGACTTCTTTGATTTTCTTGTTTGGGATAGAGGTACACTCATTGAAGCCTTCTTAAATCTAGCCTATTTTATCCCGTTAGGCGGATTATATGGATTAAGAGCGAACTGGATCGAATTTGTTCTGATTTCACTATTAACCATCACAGGAATAGAAACTATTCAGTATGTTTTTTACATCGGAACTTTTTCTGTGAGTGATATTTTATTGAACTTTTTAGGTTGTTTGATTGGTTATAGTATTTGCTTGGTTTTAAGAAAATATATGGAAACATCTCTTCAAGGATAGCCGATTTGCTTATTCTATGAATTTTATTAAAGGCAATTGTTCTCACCATTTTTGGGAATGATTGCCTTTTTCTTGTTATGTTGTCCGTTAATATGGACAACTTCGTAAAACTTTTGGAGAAAAAAGCAAAAAATTTTCGCTATTTCTATTCCAAAAAGTTATCCCAAAATTTTAGGAATCATTCAGGATAGATTTTGTATTTAATTATGTTGGCAAAACATAAAAGGACGTGGGACGTGGGACATGATTGCTTTTATATCAAAGTTAAGAAGCTTTATTTACGCTACATTTAATCTTTCTTGTCACTTTCTGAACTATTGTTTTGACAAGATGTTTTTGGCGCTTTAAGCTGACCATTATCAATTTTTTTCCACTGCTCTTTTTCAAACTGCTTTTGTTTCATGGCTGTTTTATAAAGGTTGTCCATTCGTTCTTGTTCACTAGCTAATTTTTCTTTTGCATAGTTGACCAATTCTTTTACGTCTTGGTTTTCTTCAAATTGAATGTATTGTTCACGATAATTCCGCTCAATAACAAGTAAAGGAGTTTGTTCTAAAATCAAACCATAATTAATTAACATCCGTCCTGTTCGTCCGTTACCGTCGCTAAATGGGTGCATCCGTTCAAATTCGATATGACTGGCCATTAATGCGGTTAACTTGTCGTTAAAGTTTTGGGCTTGTTGGAAAGGTTGGTTTAGGTTATCGCACCATTCTTGCATTTTTGCAGGTACTACAAAGGGTTCTGTGGTTTGAGAATCTGTCCCTAAAATATAATTTTGTACGCTTTTATATTGTCCGCTATCAACCAAAATATGGTCAGTCAATAGGCGGTGAATGTTGCGCACCAAAAACGGAGAAAAAGGTTGCTTTTCCTGGGCTTCTTGAAAGATATAATCAAATGTTTGTCGGTGGTTTTCCACTTCGTACACTTCACGCAAACTATGGCCTTGTTCACTAGGTAGCCCACCATATTGCAGAATCATACGTGTATCATTTAATGAAAGCGTATTGCCTTCAATCCCTGTGGAGTGATAAGCAAACCGAACAAGTACGTCTTCGATATATTCTTGGCTGTATTTTCCATACATGTGTTTACTCCTCCTTTCCGTAACGATAAATAAACATTTCCACCATTATACTGGTAAAAAACGATATTTTTATATAAAAATTATACCATAATTTGAATAAGACTACTAAGATGTGCTGAAAGTGGTATGTACTTAACAGAAAAGTGATATTAGTTTAATAAGTAAAATATCCTTTTTGAAAGGAGGCGTCTAAATGAATATATTTAAAAATTCATTCATTTCACTCTAATTCAATCAAATTGACAGCGCTTACAAAAAAGCGTTAAACTAAAATTAGTTAGTGTAGGTAGGATAGATTTTGGTTCGAGTAGGTTTAGTTTAGAAATGAACGGAGGGAAACTATGAGAAAGGCGTTTTCAACTATTGGAATTATTTTACTCGCTTGTCTTATTATCGCTACTTATTATGATTTGCCGATCGATCAAGCGTTATTTCGCCCAGACAATGGGTTATCTTATTTCTTTGAGTATTTTGCAGCTATTGTGGAAGGAACCGTTATCATGATCGGATCGGGTTTGGTCTTCTGGACGATTTCTTTTTCAGAAACGAAGCAAGTTGTCATGGTGATTTCTGGTCTGGTTTATGTACTATGGAGTCTAGTGGGCATTTATTGGATACAACAATATTTTGAATGGTGGGGGATAGCATACGGTGTGCTTGCCGTTATTGTGATCGCTTATCTTGTGCGGAAAATTCCAGTCCATTTAGCTCAGCGTTACCGCTTGGCCGGCATTGGCATTGTGTTGACGACTTTTTTTGCCATGATGGTAGTCGAAGGCGTCAAGCCCATTTTCGGTCGTGTACGTTTTCGCTCCATGCAAGAGGATTTTGATCTCTTTTCCCGCTGGTATCAAATTAATGGAGATAAGTATTTATCAGTTGTGCCGGAAATGGATGAAATTAAATCTTTTCCTTCTGGGCACTCTATGTGGGCCGGCTCAACTTTGAGTTTAACTTTCTTAGCGACGGTTCATCCGAAATGGCAGGCACACGAGAAAACTGTATTTTTAGGACTTATTTGCTATGCCGTTATTCTTATGTTCAGCCGCATGATGCAAGGCGCGCATTTCTTGTCCGATGTCACTATGGGATTTGGGGTTGCTTTTATTTTCTTTGTATTTTTCCGTTATGTGGTGGTTCAGCGAAGTTTAGATAAGCTTACGATTGAAAATAAGAAGTAAAAGTGTGCTTACTGCCTTTACAGTTTAAGGGATAAGGATTTGGAGGCGAAATTGTCGTGGTCATTAGCGTCGGTCACACCCTGATTATAAATAACGATATTTTACTCGCTATAAACTTCAATCACTGTAATCTACTCTTTGTAACTAGCTTGACATTATATCACCTACTACAAATCTAGTTCTTTTAACATTTCTTCGTGAGAAACGCTTTGATCCTTTGTTTCGTGTTCTTTTATTAATCTCTGATAGGTTTGCTTGTCGCTTTGTTCTTCTGCTGCTGCCAATACTTCTTGTTTAACAAAGTCTGATAAAGTCAGGTCATTAGTGTCAGCGATTTTTTCTAAAAATTCTTTTTCTTCTTTTGGAAGACTAAATGTAATGGTGGAATTAGGCATTTGAATCAACTCCTTATTAAATAGGTTATACAATAAAGGGTGCCACCTGTCAATTGAAATGAGCTGTTATACAAATTTGCGAAAACGGTTGCGCTCTTTAAAAGTAAGTGGTATATTTTAAGAAATGAGGATTGTCACTGTTCGGCAGGCAAAACCTAAACAAGGCAAAAAAGCTATTGTGCTAAGCTTTTTTGGTCTTGTTTAGGTTTTTTTATTTAGAAAATGGAGAGACAAATAAGCATGCAAATTATTCAAGTACTTAATAACAATGTTGTTTTTGCTGTTGATGAACAAGATATGGAAGTTGTTGTCATGGGCACAGGTATTGGCTTTCAAAAGAAGCCATATGAACAAGTGGAGGAGGGAAAAATTCAAAAAGTTTTTGTTTTAACAAATGATAATGCGTCATTTGCTGAGCTTTATGATGAATTATCAGAAGAGGAAGTTGCAGCAGTACTAGCTATAATAAATTATGCAGAAAAAGTACTAAATTTAAAATTCCAAGGAAACCTTTTTATTACATTAGGCGATCATTTGCACTTTGCTTTGGAACGTAAAACAGATGAAATGGTACTACAAAATCCTTTAGATTGGCAAATAAAGCGCTTGTACCCAAAAGAATACCAAATTGGGCTAAAAGCACTAGAGATTATAAAAAATAATTTAGGAATCACTTTAGAAAAACAAGAAGCATCTTCTATTGCATTACATTTAATAAACTCCGAACTAAATTCTCATCAAATAGGCGAGACGACCGAACTAGTCAAGCTAGTACAAAACATTTTGCAAATCGTTCAATTTCATTTTGGTATTGAACTTGATGAAGAAAGCATTTCTTTTTCAAGATTTTTAACTCATTTACAATTTACAGCACAAAGGGTTATGGAAAATGAACCGGCTAATGCAAATGATGAAGATACATTTTTATATGATCAAGTCAAAACAAAATATCCTAAATCATTTGATTGTGCGATACGCATTGATGACTATATAAAAAATAGCTACGCCTACCAATTTTCTAAACAAGAAATTGTATACTTAACGATACACATTCAACGTTTGGTTTCTAAGTAATAACATTGAACATATTAAGAGCAGGGGAAGGAAAAGTTATGGCAAAAGATTATAAAAAACTGGCAAAAGAAATTATTGAGCATGTAGGTGGAGAAAAAAACGTTTCAGATTTACGACATTGCATTACACGTCTGCGTTTCCAGTTAAAAGACGAAAGTAAAGCGGATACGGAGTACTTAAAAAATTTAGAGGGCGTTGTTACTGTCATTCAAGCCAGTGGGCAATACCAAGTGGTGATTGGTAACGATGTTGGGGATGTATATGAAGCGATTTTAAGCGTTTCTAATGTTAACGGAGACAGTACTGAACCTAGTAACAATAACGAAAATGACGATCGTAAATTGCTTGATAAATTTATAGATATGATCTCTGGAATCTTCCAGCCGTTCATCATGGTTTTAAGTGCCACAGGGATGATCAAAGGTTTAGTTGCTGTATTAGGTGTTTTTGGTCTAAATGAGGCTAATAGTGGCCTATTCGCTATATTAAACGCTGTGGGAGATGGCTTCTTTCAATTTTTACCTGTTGTCATCGCATTAACGGCCGCTAAAAAATTCCGCATGAATATTTATTCTGCTTTAGCAATTGCTTTTGCTTTTGTTTACCCTACTTTAGAAAATATCACTACTGGTGAACCGCTTTATACATTATTTGAGGGTACCCAATTTAGCTCGGAAGTATTTACAACCTTTCTTGGCATTCCTGTAGTATTGCCGCCGGGAGGTTACTATTCTACTGTTATTCCAATAATCTTAGCGATATGGTTTGGTTCTAAAGTTGAAAAAGGATTTAAAAAAATTATTCCTTCTGTTGTTAATTCCTTTTTGACGCCCTTTTTTACGGTATTAGTAGCAGCTACGGTTGCAATTTTAGTTATCGGGCCCGTTGCTACTTGGGGAGCTGATCTCATTGGTTTACTATTCATGGGCGTTTACACATTGAGTCCAGTCATCTTTGGTGCATTAGTCGGTGGACTATGGCAAGTACTTGTCATGTTTGGTCTACATTGGGGATTAATTCCTATCGCTATATTGCAAATTGGTGAACAAGGATTTACTCCAATTTTGTCTAATTCAGGTAGTGCAAGCTTTGGTGTACTGGGCGTCCTATTGGCCATTATAATAAAGAATAAAGATAAAAAAGTGAGAAATATTGGCATTCCAGCTACAATTGCTTCGATATTTGGAATCACAGAGCCAGGAATTTATGGTTTGTTACTTCCTATGAAGAAACCATTTATTGTTTCTTTGATCGCTAGCGCTATAGGTGGTGCATATACAGGGCTTTTTGATGTGGTTATTTACCGTATGGGCGGATTAGGCGTTTTTTCTATCCCTAATTATATTGCAAATGACGGGCAACTTACGATGAATTTTTGGCATCGGATTATTTCTTTTGTCCTTGTAACTGTGGTGGCTTTTGCCCTTCAAATGTTTATGAAAACACCACAGCTTGATTCAGCCGGCGATGAAGCGCCAAAAAATAATGAAGAAAAAAATAAAGTTGGATCAGTCAATGAAAATGAGTTAGAAGAAAGTCGAAAACAAGATATTATTGCAAGTCCTTTAGATGGTGATACAAAGGAATTAGCTGACATAGATGATGAGGTATTTGCTAGCGGTGCTATGGGAGATGGTATTGCAATGGTACCTACTAAAGGCGTTGTCTATGCGCCTGCAAATGCCAAAGTGAGTATGATTTTCAAAACAGGGCATGCGATCGGTTTGACAACTGAACTTGGAACAGAACTTTTGATCCATATTGGATTAGATACTGTTGAATTAGAAGGTGAAGGCTTCGAAAAACTTGTAAGTGAAGGGGAGGAAGTTTTGCCTGGACAACCATTAATCAATTTTGACATAGAGAAAATTAAACAAAAAGGGTATAAATTAGATATTCCAATTATTGTGACAAATACCAACGACGTTATTGATGTATTGGTCACAGATGAGCAGCAATTAGAGCACGGGGATTATCTATTTACAGCGATTAAATAGGTGCATTATAGTAAAGAAATTGGAGGAATAAGAATGGCAAAAAATAAATTTCCAGAGAATTTTCTTTGGGGCGGCGCAACCGCAGCAAACCAATATGAAGGTGGCTACTTAGCTGATGGCAGAGGCGTAAGTACTGCCGATGCTATTACAGGTGGAACGCAAGCTTCCTCGAGGATGATTACTTATCAATTGCCTGACGGTACGACTGGAAAAGTAACTAGAGAAGAACCACTTCCCTCAGGAGCTAAAACATATATTGATCCTGAGCAATATTACCCAAGCCATGTTGCAACGGACTTCTATCATCATTGGAAAGAAGACATTGCGTTATTTGCAGAAATGGGTTTTAAATGTTATCGATTTTCTATCAGTTGGTCGAGGGTTTGTCCTAATGGAACAAAAGAACTCAATGAAAAAGGATTGAAATTTTATGACCAAGTGATAGATGAATTGTTAAAATATAATATTGAGCCCGTCGTTACCATTAATCACTTCGATATGCCTGCTTATTTAGCAGATGAATTTGACGGTTGGTCCAGTCGTCAAACGATCGAGTATTTTCTTTTCTTTTGCGAAACGATTTTTAACCGTTATCGAGACAAAGTGAAATATTGGATGACATTCAATGAAATTAATATTTTACGCAGCTGGACACAGTTAGGCATTCATTCAAATGATCCTCAGACTTTGTTTCAAGCAAAGCATCATGTTTTTATCGCAAGTGCTAAAGCAGTAGAAATAGGTAAAAAAATCAATAGAGATTTTCAAATAGGGATGATGGTATGCTATATTCCTAATTATCCGAAAAATTGTCGTCCAGAAAACGTCCTAGAATCCTTACAATTTAATCGGGAACTAGAGTTTTATATGGATGTACAAGTACGCGGCTATTATCCAGCTTATAAAATAAAAGACCTGGAACGACAAGGAATTAAAATCAGTAAAGAAGCTGATGATGATAATATTCTTGCACGTGGAACAGTGGACTATATCGGCTTTAGTTACTACATGTCTTCGGTCTCTGATGTAGACGCACAAGAGTCGGATATGGTCATCGGCAATCAAATGAAGGTAGCTAAAAATCCATATTTAGAGATGTCTGATTGGGGATGGGCCATTGACCCGACAGGACTAAGAATTTCTCTTTCAAGAATTTATGACCGATATCAAGTTCCTTTATTTATCGTTGAAAATGGATTGGGCGCTTATGATAAAGTTGAAGCGGATGGTTCAATTATTGATGACTATCGTATTGATTATTTTCAAAAACATATTCAAGCAATTTATGATGCAATTACCCTTGATGGGGTAGATATTATAGGCTATACTCCTTGGGGATGCATCGATTTAGTTTCAGCAGGAACAGGAGAAATGGATAAAAGATATGGCTTCATCTACGTTAATTTAGATAACGAAGGAGAAGGAGATTTATCTCGAAAGAAGAAAAAATCTTTTGATTGGTATAAAAACGTTATTAAAACCAACGGCCAAAGCGCGGTTGAAGATTAAAAACTACGATATGTGAAAATGCAAGGAGGACAAAAGATATGAAGAATGGGGTGGTAACTAAGCGGACAAAATTAGCAATAGCTGCTGTTGCTTTACTTTCCTTTTTAGGGATCTTGGTAGAAACTTCGTTAAATGTAGCGTTTCCTACGCTAACTGAAGAATTCAATGTCACCTTAGGAACTATGCAGTGGGCGACTTCAGGTTACTTGCTCATGGTGACGATTGTTATGAGTGCTTCAGGACACTTGATTAAAAAGTATAAAGCGCAACATTTATTTCGTCTCGCAGTACTATTTTGTATTACAGGGACGCTATTATGTGCAGCCTCTGTTTCTTTTCCCATGTTGATGATTGGGCGTTTGCTCCAAGCGGTTTCGACGGGGTTGTCTACGCCCTTGATGTTTCATATCATTTTGTCCCTTGTTCCGCAGCAAAAGACCGGCGTGTATATGGGTGTAGGTAGTATGGTTACCTCTTTTGCGCCAGCCTTAGGGCCAACCTATGGCGGTCTTTTCACCTCGTTTTTATCTTGGCGGGCGATTTTTATGATTGCCATTCCTATTGTCCTGATAAGCATTTGGTTGGGTGGAAAAAATATTGATTTAGAAGCGCTAGGAACCGACCAACGATTTGACTGGGTTGGTTTGATTCTTTTATCTTGGGTCTTTACCAGTCTTAGTGTTGCCTTTGCCAATGCGGGGAATTACGGTTTTAATGATGTCTCCTTCTTTGGCGTTTTAGGTCTTTTTATTATTGGTTTAGTGGCTTTATTTCTTCATTTTCATTTTTCCGAAAAAAAGATCCTCAATTTTGCCTTACTATTACGGCCGATTATTGGTTTACGCTGGCTGAACTTTTTTATTTTGCAGTTTATTAATATTGGGATTTCTTTTGTTTTACCAATTCTGGCCCAAGATTATCTAAATACAGATCCATTTATCGCGGGCCTTATTTTGTTTCCAGGCGCACTATTAGGTGCTACAATTGCGCCATTTGCCGGACGCTTGTTTGATAGCAAAGGAGCGTTCTTGCCATTAACCATCGCAAATACGTCGATGTTTTTAGGATGCTGGCTTTTTTATTTTGGCACACCCGTTTTAAGTGTAGGTTCGATGATCTTGATTTATATCTTTTTGCGTGTTGGCTTTAATTTTGGATTTGGGAATACTTTATCTGACGCCAGCCAACAAGTATCACTTGAAGAAAAAGCGGATATTAATTCTTTGTTTAACACTTTTCAACAATATGCCGGCTCATTTGGTACAAGTGTCTTGTCCGCGGTGATTTCTTCCGCACAGTTACAAAAAGGAGCTGCTTCTGGCATATTAACAGCACGTGGCAGTCAAATTGATTTTGTGCTTCTAGCCGTTTTAGCAGGGATCGGACTGCTAACCGTATTTATTAGCCAACATTTAAAAAGAAGAACGGCTACTATGAATTCAGTCCAAAAATGAATGCTATTTCGGATATTGTAGAAAGCGTGGAAAATATTGATTTAATTATTCCTGATCAATTTTCTTTTGAAGAATTGGAGGCGAAGCTAAATGGTCAGTAAAGAAGAAGCGCAACGAATTTTAGATAAATATGAAAGAAACTATGCACAATTTCAAAAAAATGCTTCCCGTAAAGAATTTCGAACTGTGTTGAAATATGTAGCAGAAGAATCAAATCGTAAACAGCGTAGACTTGTTGGGCTGGATAAGTAATTTGAACTTTCATCAGGAACTTTTTTATTTATTAGTGTTTTAGAAAGTGCTAACTGTTAAATAAGATATAAAACCATCGAAGAAGGATTAAAAACTCTTTTCTTCGATGGTTTTTTGTTATAAGGAAAGGAAACAGTTTGTCTATAAAAGTTTTTTCATTGATAAAATGATCTGTTTTGCGCTATACATGCCACCATTAGTTACAATTATTGGTGGCAACTTCCTCGATGTACCTCCAAAAATTTATAAATTGGTGGCAACTTCCTCGATGTATCACCAATTATTTATACATTGGTGGTACATTGTGTGATCTCCCACCAATACGTTACGGATTGGTGGGACATTGCTTGTAAAACGTTTATCCTCTAAGTTCTACTCCAAAAACACAAACTCTATCAGATCTGCACAACATTATTTTGTAAATGGGTATTTTGTTTGATAAATTCTATAAACGCACGGCCAGCAGGAGTTTGACAGTGTCCTTTTAGCGTAGCCATGTATATTAGACGATGCCATTTAGGAAATTTTATGGGGATAACCGAAACGGGAAGGCTTCTTAAAATATACATATCTGGTACGACGCCAATGCCAAATCCGCCAGAGACCATCCCAGCTACGGCCTCATCTTCTTCGACTTCGTAAACGGACTCTGGCGTACCGCCACATAAAGAAAACAGTTGCGTTAATTCTACATTTAACCCTGTTGTAGGTGCAAAAGTGATGTGTTTATATTTTAAAGTATCAACCAAATTAATACTTTCCAGATTAGCTAAAGGGTGACCAAGTGGCGTAATTAATACCAAGTTTTGTTCAACCACGGGGAAGTATTCAATGTCGGGATGCTCGTTTACTTTTGAACAAAAAGCGATATCACAATTTCCAGCACGCAAATTATTCAGGATATTTTCTGAATAACCGCCACTATTGGCAAATTTAAAATTGGGTTGGAATTCGTCTGCAGCAAGGGACTCAGTGAATTCTTTTATCGTATTAGGTAACCATGAATAAAATAAGGTTCGTAGCGAAGAAATTTTTACGATATTATCTTCATTTTGCTCTCTTTCAAGTTTTTCAACGGCGTTGTTTAAAGTTTGTAGCGCTTTGGTAGTACCTTTATTAAAGAGTGCCCCTTTGTCAGTCAGTGTCACATTTCTTCCATGTTTTTCAAATAATTTAACGCCCAGTTCTTTTTCTAAATTATTCATACTGTAACTAAGTGTGGGTTGAGTGACATGTAAAATTTCTGCGGCTCGGGTATAATTTTGGATTTCAGCTAAGACCGATAGATATTCTAGTTGTTGTAAATTCATTAACGGCCTCTCCTCTCTGCGTTGTCGTTACGACTATTGTACTACATTTCACTTGATGTATAAAGTTTCTCTATAGATTAATAAATGAAACCCATTGGACAGAAAGTAGTTAACGGTTTACATTTTAATTGTAGAAATTGTTAAATAATGAACAAACGGAGGCGTTTCATATGAGTAAAAAACATCCAATTACACTTAGTTCTTGGACACTGGGAGATCAATGTTTCTTTGAAGATCGCGTAAAAGCAGCAGCACAAGCTGGATATGATGGTATAGGATTACGAGCTGAAAGTTATGTGGATGCTTTGAATGAAGGTCTTACCGATCAAGATATTTTGAACATTTTGAACAAATATAAGATCGAATGTACTGAAGTTGAATACATTGTGCAATGGTGTGAGGAGCCACGCTCTTATGAACAAAAATATAAAGAACAAATCTGTTTTCATATGTGTGACTTGTTCAATGTTAAACAAATCAATACGGGATTATTGGAAAGTTATTCTGTTGATTACACGGCACAAAAATTAAGTGAACTTGCAGATAGAGCGGGCGAATTGATTATTTCTTTGGAACCGATGCCGTATAGCGGCTTATCTGATTTTGCTACGACTTGGCAAGTACTAACAAAGGCAAATAAGGATAATGTCATGGTCTTGCTAGATGAATGGCATTGGGTTCGTGCCAATCAACCTTTTAGTGGCGTATTGTCAAAAGAACAAGCCAAACGCATCAGTTCCATCCAATTAGATGATGCCTATGAAAGGCCTTATGCCCTGGATGTTTTGCGCGATGAATCGATGCATGATCGCCTAGCTCCAGGTACAGGAAAAACAGATACCGTTAGTTTTGTCAAAATGGTTAAAGAAGCGGGCGTTGATCCGCAAGTTATCGGCGTTGAAGTGGTCAGTGATGAAAATTTGAAAAAAGGTGTCGATTGGGTAGCTCAATATACCTATGACGAAACAATCAAAGTATTGGAAAAAGGTTGGCCAGAAATTTTAACAAAATAGGATAAAAAGGGGTATTAAACAATGGAAAACAATCAATCATGGTTAGGACTTGGAGGAAAAGTCGCTGTCGTTACAGGAGCTGTCGGAGGCATGGGAACAAAAATCGTGGAAGAATTCGCGAAACAAGGAGCTAATGTGGCTTTAGTCGATATTATAAAGGATAAAACAGCCTCTTATGCACAAGAAATCCATGAAACTTATGGTGTAGATACTTTAGCAGTAAACTGCGATGCTTCCAAAGAAGAAGACGTGGATGCAGCGGTTAAAGCCGTTGTTGATCACTTTGGTAAGGTAGATATCTTAGTAAATACGGCAGGAATTTTGCGTTCTTCTTTGTTTGAAGAGTTAAGTTTGGAAGAATGGCAAAAGTCACTAGATATTAATCTAACAGGTTATTTTTTGATGTCACAACGCTTTGGTCGAGTGATGATCAAACAAGGAAATGGCGCAATGATCCATATTTCAACGCTATTATCGAAGTTCCCAGAAACTTACAGCGGTGCTTATAGTGTGACAAAAGCAGGCGTCAATATGCTGTCAAAACAAATCGCAGCAGAATGGGGCCAATATGGTGTACGTAGTAACTGTATCATGCCTTCTTTGGTCAAGACGCCTTTATCAGAAAACTTTTATAAGGACAAAGAAATTGAACAAAGAAGAAAAGATGTCACGGCAAATAAAAGAATCGGGAATGTAGACGATATCGCCAATGCCATTTTGTATTTAGCCAGTGATCGATCAGATTACACAAATGGAACAGAACTACCGGTAGAAGGCGGACTAGGGATCATGATGGGCGATCAAATCGCTAAACCGGGTGGAAGAAAAGAATTTGCCATCAAAAATAAATAGCATGAAACGGGAAAATCGGGAAATTTTTACTATAACTGATTTTTCCTATTCTATTTTGACATGTAGAATGGTGCACAAGAATTAGGAGAATGACAATGAAAAAAACAAATTATGCAGCAATGGCTGCAGGATTGTATTTTAACTTTGCAGTACTAGGAATTGCGACGATCATTATTTCTCAATACAGCAACTGGTTTAGCCAAGCTTGGAACACAAACGTTCAAGGCGTTTCACTTGTATTATCAATGGTCGGAATCGGCCGTATTGTAACGATCCTTTTTGCCGGCGTTATTTCTGATAAAATTGGTCGGAAGAAAGCTATCATGATTTCGATGATCTCCAATATTTTGTTTTTACTGGGTATCGGGTTTGCGACAAATATTATTGTAGCAAGTATTGCAGCTTTATTTTTTGGGGTTACCAATTCATTCGGTGATGCCGCTTCTTATCCTGCAATGACAGAAGCTTTTCCTAAGCGAGCCGCCACGATGAATTCCTTGCTAAAAGCTGCCATGTCAGTGGCACAATTCTTATTCCCATTTTGGGTAGCCGCTGTCAGCAGCGCACGTTTCACTGTGATTATTTTAGCTGTTCTTTTGATTGCGGATGCCATATTTTTAGCTTCGAGTTCATTTGCTCCACATAATGATACAGCTGATACTAGCGAAGAGACTTCAGCTACAAGCTTGGATAATGCGGGCTCAAATAAGCCCAAAATGGCCGTCGATGGGACTTTACTTATTATGTTAGGCTTTACGATATGCTTTACTTTCTATGTTTTTTCACAGTACGCGCCGCAGTTTGGCAGTGTAGTTTTGGGCGCTTCGACCGCAGCTTCTAGAACTTTGGTTTCATGGTACGCGATGTCTTCCATGATTTCCGTCTTTTTAACGGCATTTATTGTAACAAAGACCCATTCCTTAAATGTGATCCTTGTTTATTCGATCATTTCTTTTGTTGCTTTAGTGACGATGATTGTACATCCAACTCTAACAACAGCTCGAATGGGAAGTATAGCGATTGGCTTCTTTGGTGCTGGCGGACTTTGGCAATTGGGATTGTCGGTTTTAACCGAATATTTTCCTAAAGGACGTGGCAAGATCACCAGTTACTATAGCTCAATGGCGGCATTAACTTACTTTTTGGGACCGTTAGTATCAAGTCTATTAATTGAAGATACACCAAGCAGCGTATTGATGGTTTTTGTCACGACAGCTGTGATGGCATTGATTTCAATTATAGGATCAGCCATTTTAATCGTACGAAAGAGAAAATTTGAAAGCAGTGGAGGAGTAATAGCTAATGGACAACACACAAAAAATTAATGCACAAGCAATGGGTCATAATGGTCCGATTGATTTCGAAGTGAGTGTGAATAATAATCAAGTAACTGATTTAGAAATCAAACAACACTCAGAAACACCGGGGATTTTTGATCAGGTTGCTGACAAATTAAGAACGAACGTTTTAGAAAATCAAAGTTTTGAAATTGATGCCATCAGCGGCGCCACCGTTATGAGTGAAGCGATCTTAGAGTCAGCTGATCAAGCGGTGAAAGAAGAAGGAGTGCAATTACCTAACAAAACAAAAGAACAAAAACAACAGGAAGAAGAAGTGCAAGCAGATGTTGTTGTGATCGGTGGTGGTGAAGCCGGCTTAGTGGCTGCCTCCAAAGCATTGACAGCAGGTAAAAAAGTGGTATTACTAGAAAAGAATGGTTATTTAGGTGGCGCAACCATTTTAAATGGTTCCAACGTAACGGCGACAGGGTCAAAAACAGCGGAAAAGATTTTTGGCGAATCAGCCAAAAAAGATTCTCCTGAAGCGTTGGCAGCAGATGTTAGTAATGAAAGTTTGGAAACCAATGATGAAAACTTAACGCAAGTTATGACGGAAAACATTGGGGATGCCATTGATTTTATTAGTGATTTTGCGGGATTAGAGTATGTCAAAGCACAAACACAAACGCCGGAACATACAATTGACCGTCAGATTGAACTGCCTTCTTCTAGTAGCTATGAATTGATTAAGAAAGTTTCGGAAGCTTTTACTAAAAAAGGCGGCCAAATCTTTTTAGATGCTCGAGTGGAACATGTTTTGCAAGATGATGATGGCAAAGTTACCGGTGTGCTAGCCAAAGGACGACAACGAACACTTACGGTTTATGCCGATGCGATTATATTGAGTTCTGGTGGTTATGGCGCTAACCTAGAGATGCGAGGAAAAGAAAGTCGAGGTTTAGACTATTATGGTCCGCAAACATCCACCGGTGATGCTTACGAATTTTTGGCGCCATTAGACTTACAGACCAAAAACATCGGCTGGTATAAAGTCTATCCACATGGTGTAGAAGTTAAACCAGGTATAGCCAAATTAACCACTTATGCCTCTAAAAAGGCAACAGATATGGGCGCTATTTACGTAAACCGCAAAGGCGAGCGAATTGTTAATGAATCAGACGTTTATGCCAAATTACGAAACGCAGTGTTAAAACAACCAGATAAAGTGGCTTTTTTGGTAATGGATAAACGAACATGGCAAGAATTTTATCATTTGTTAGTATTGCATGATTTTACAGAAGAAGAAATTCGACAATACTTTGCCAATGACGGAAAAAAATCCCCTATTTTTGTTCATGGAAGTTTAAAAGAAGTGGCACAAAAAGCAGGAATCAATGCTTCCGTTTTACGAGAAACATTAAAAAATTACGAAAGATATGCGGCTCGAGGAAACGATGAAGAATTTGGGCGAAACTCACAATTTTTGCATAGATACGAAGGCGATGAACTCTATGTGGTTGAACAAAGAGATCGTTTCGCCACGACACTTGGCGGCTTTGTAACTGGCGCAGATTTAAAACTACGGACAAAAGACGGCAAAGAAGTTTCTAACCTTTGGGGCGCCGGAGAAGTTATCGGTGGTGCTAATGGTCATGATTCAATGCCAAGTATGATGAATACCTGGAGTATTTCCTCTGGATTTGTGGCCGCCAACAATGCGCTTTTGAAATTGAAATAACTTAAATATTATAGATGGAAAGATTTGAAAGGATGACTAAAATGACAGAACGAATTGACGGACATACGCTTTTAATAGGCCTGATGGCATATCCTATTAGGCATTCTATGTCACCGACCATGCACAACAATGCTTTTGCTAAACTAGGATTGAACTATGCTTATATTGCATTTGAAGTAGGCGAAGAGAGATTGGCAGAGGCTGTTCAGTCTATCAAAGCCTTAGACATGAGAGGCTGTAATATTTCCATGCCCAATAAACAAAAAATTATTCCTTATCTAGACAATTTAGATCCGGCTGTGGAAATGTGTGGTGCTGTGAATACGGTTGTCAATGACGATGGCGTTTTAACTGGTTATACAACAGACGGCGTTGGCTTTGTGCAATCATTAAAAGATGAAGGCATTGATATTGCTGGGAAAAAAGTCGTTATCACAGGTGCTGGTGGTGCCGGAACGCCGGTAGCCGTTCAGTCTGCTTTAGATGGTGCCGCAGAGATTAAAATTTTTAACCAAGACGATGATAAGTATCCTGTGGCTCAACATAATGCTGAATTGATTACCGAGAAAACGGAATGTACAGCAACAGCTCATCATTTGGAAGATCAGGACGAATTTAAAGACGCATTGGCAAAATGTGATCTTTATTGCGATGCCACAAACGTTGGGATGGGCGCATTGAAAGAGGAATCTTTGGTCACTGATCCAAGTTGGTTCCACCAAGACATGATCGTTTTTGATACAGTCTATTCGCCTCGGGAAACAAAATTAATGAAAGTGGCTCAAGAAGCGGGTGTAAAACATGTCTTTAACGGCTTAGGAATGATGCTTGAACAAGGAGCCGCAGCCTTTAAGCTGTGGACAGATCAAGATATGCCTATTGATTATATTCGAGATTTACTTTTTTCAGAAGAATAACGTCAGGTTTATTTAAATCATGTGAAAGGAGGGGTAATCTATGTCTATTGTAAATGTAAAAAAATTAGAATTGGGCAGTGGACGTCCTAAAATTGCCATTCCCTTAACTGGAAAAACACAAAGTGAGCTGTTAAATCAAGCAGACAGCATCACTACAGAAAACACTGATTTGGTTGAGTGGCGCCTGGATAATTTTACAAAAGTTAGAGAAGAAGAAGCTGTTAATGAAACAAATAAAAAATTGACTAGTAAATTAAGCAAGTTCCCCCTTTTGGCAACTTTTAGAACTGCATCTGAGGGCGGAGCGTTGCCATTAGAAAATGAAGAAGAATATTTTGCTATTTGTAAAAATGTCGTTGAAAATCAGTGTAGTGACCTTTTAGATCTAGAATTATTTCGTGATATGAAAAAGTCGCAAGAGATCGTTAAGTTAGCGCGAAAAAATAACGTGAAGGTTATTATGAGCAATCATGATTTTGCAAAAACACCTGGTCAAGAGGAAATTTTTAGACGACTTTTGATGATGCAAAACTTTGGCGCGGATATTGCCAAAATCGCTGTGATGCCTAATAGTGTTGAGGACGTTCTGACTCTTTTAAGCGCGACACACCAAGCCAAACAAAAACTACAAATTCCAGTGATCACGATGGCGATGGGGGATTTGGGCAAGATATCTCGAGTCTCAGGCGATATCTTTGGCTCCTGTTTAACATTTGGTACCGTTGGTGCAGCTTCAGCGCCTGGACAAATAGAAAGCGAACAACTGCGCTCGATATTAAAAGCGTTGCAATTGTCGTAAAGAACTAAGAATACTAGTTATTATTAGAAAAAACGCAGACTTTTATAAGATGAAAATTTTCGAGATCATTTGTAGGCTGAAATTAGAGAAAAGCGATCGAAGCATGAAAGTTTATCCATTAAATGGATAGACTTTTTTTACCGGTAGCTGAATAAACAGTGTTTTTGCTTTTTACTATTCATTCGATAGCTGAATGAATAGTGTTTCTTCTATACACTCCTCGTTCAGCTCCTGAATGAACATTGTTTTGTACTTACACTATTCATTCGAGTGTTGAACAAATAGTGTTTCTTCTTTACACTATTCATTCAACCTCTGAACGAACAGTGTTTTTCGTTTTCATTACTCGTTCAACTTCAGGATGCATAAAATCGCTGGCTCAGTTTCGTTCTTTTATTTAAGTTTTTCTTCTTTTTGACACATGCTTGAAGCATGAAATTATTGCCAACTAAATAAAAACTTGCTATAATAAAAGTGCAGATGAGAAGTGGTGGTAACACTCCTCATACATTGTTAAAGCAATGGCAATTGGGTGGCTATAGGGATTTAATCTCTATAGCTTTTTTATTTTATCTACAATCTCTAGCAACAGATTAACCATTGCTAGGATTGTCATAATGTCTTCCAACATTATGTTTAAAGACTTAACCTTTCCCGTTACCATTGTTATTCATTGGCAACACTCCTCTCTCACCAATGATTTTGAGTTGTTGGTGGTTGATGGCAGGAGTTGCCAAGGCTTTAACAAACTGCACTTCAATTACAGCAAGTCAGTGACTATTTCAATTTTAAAATCATTATATCGTATTGATTAAAATATTGAAACAAAAATCCTGCCTGGTCTACGGTGAAAAATGAAACCAGACTTGCTTCACTATATTAAACCCATGGTTTTATTTGTGTTTTTTTGTTCAAGAACTTCGAGTAAGGTTCCTTATATTTAATTGATAGCTAAATGAACAAAAAAGCACTTTTCAGGAAGCAAAATAAGGAAGCTTCCTATTACTTTTTTACTAGAAAGAACGTTATTCTAAATCAAATTCGTCGAGGACTGAGTCATCATCAATCACACGGTTGGATTTTGTTGAATTGGCATTT